>JAGKTB010000418.1:0-4539 GCA_018993145.1 Flavihumibacter sp. | reverse complement strand
ATATTTTTTTCATGGTTCAAATTGAAAGACATGTTCAATATCGGCAAAGCAGGGCAGTATTTTGTCTTTGTCTGAAATTTTTCTGGCTTCAACGGGAATTTTCCAGTCGATCTCCAAAGCAGGATCATCAAACAGCACTCCTCCTTCTGCCCCTTTATTGTAAAAAGCATCGCATTTATAGAGGACTTCAGCCGTTTCACTTAATACCGAATAACCGTGTGCAAAGCCTTTTGGAACCAATAATTGTTTTTTGTTCTCTTCACTTAATTCAATGGTGAACACTTTTCCAAAACAGGGAGAGTTTTTTCTGCAATCGACTACCACATCCAGGATGCGACCTTCCAATACACGAATCAGTTTGGTTTGTGCAAAAGGCGGAACCTGGTAATGTAATCCACGAATCACACCATAACCTGACTTTGCCTGGTTATCCTGCACAAACTGGTAGTGAATACCTTCAGCCTCAAATATTGCTGCATTATAGGATTCAAAAAAATAACCCCGGTGATCTCCATAAATGGTAGGTTCAAAAATCAGGAGTCCGGGAAATCCGGTTTCTGTAAATGCCATCAGGAACGATGTTCGTATTGTTCTTGGTAATAGTGCTGATAATCTCCACTTGTAACATGCTCTACCCACACCGGGTTATTCAGGTACCAGTCCACGGTTTTCTCCAAACCTTCTTCAAACTGAAGTGAAGGTTTCCATCCTAATTCGCGATTCAGTTTGGTGGCATCAATGGCATATCTTAAATCATGTCCCGGGCGATCAGTAACATAGGTTATCAATTGAGCGGATTCTCCTGCGGCACGTCCCAGCTTTCGATCCATGATAGAACAAAGCAGGTGTACGAGATCAATATTCTTCCATTCATTAAAACCTCCCACATTGTATTTTTCTCCAGTTACACCATTGTGATAAATCAGATCAATTGCCCTTGCATGATCTTCTACCCAGAGCCAGTCGCGCACATTCTCTCCTTTCCCATAAACCGGTAATGGTTTTTTGTTCAGGATATTATTGATCATAAGCGGAATCAGTTTCTCCGGAAAATGATGGGAGCCATAATTATTGGAGCAGTTGCTCATAACCACCGGCAAGTGGTAGGTATGATAATACGCCATCACAAAATGATCAGAGGATGCTTTGGATGCTGAGTAAGGAGAACGTGGATCATAAGGAGTTGTTTCTGTAAACATTCCTTCTTCCCCTAAGGATCCATACACTTCATCTGTGGAAACATGATAAAACCGCTTTCCTTCAAAGTGACCCGCCCAACTCTTCCTGGCCACATTCAGCAAATTTGCGGTACCCAGGACATTGGTTTTTACAAACTGTAAAGGATCAGCAATACTGCGGTCTACATGGCTTTCAGCTGCCAGATGGATTACGCCGTCAAAATTATAGAGGTCAAATAATTGCTGCATCCCTGTTTCATCGGTGATATCCCCCTTCTCAAAAACATAATTGGGGGCCTGTTCTACATCCTTAAGATTTTCCAGGTTACCGGCATAGGTAAGCGCATCAAGATTGACAATTTTATATGCCGGATATTTTGTAACAAATAGCCGTACAACATGCGACCCAATAAAGCCTGCACCTCCGGTAATCAGTAAAGTTGACATTCCGTTAATGTTTATGGTTGGGTGATGTAAACTCTTTTGGTTGCTTGAAGAGCTCTTCATATGGGAGCGATTTAAAATACTCATAAGTAATCTTTACTCCCTCCGATCTGCTTATGGTAGGTGCCCAGCCCAAAATTTCTCTGGCTTTGGTTATATCCGGCTTCCGTTGTTTCGGATCATCTTTAGGCAATGGGCGGTATACAATCTTCTGCTCAGTACCGGTAAGACGGATGATTTCCTCTGCAAATTCCTTCAATGTGATCTCATCCGGATTACCAATATTAATTGGGTTTACATAATCACTCATCAGCAGCCGGTATATACCTTCAATAAGATCGTCAACATAACAGAAGGAACGAGTCTGTGATCCATCACCAAAAACAGTCAGATCTTCTCCGCGTAGTGCCTGTCCGATGAATGCAGGCAATGCCCTTCCATCATTGAGTCGCATTCTGGGACCGTACGTATTGAAGATGCGTACGATACGTGTCTCAACCTGGTGATAGGTATGATACGCCATAGTGATGGATTCCATGAAACGCTTGGCCTCATCATAAACTCCTCTTGGCCCAACAGGATTAACATTACCCCAATACTCCTCCGTTTGCGGATGAACCAGCGGATCACCATAAACTTCTGAAGTGGAAGCCACCAGTATACGAGCCCCTTTGGCTTTTGCCAGTCCAAGGCAGTTATGCGTTCCCAAGGCGCCCACTTTTAGTGTCTGTATGGGGATTTTGAGGTAATCAATCGGACTGGCTGGCGAGGCGAAATGCAGGATATAATCCAAATTCCCCGGAACATGAATGAATTTACTTACATCGTGATGGTAAAACTCGAATTGCTCCAGTTTGAACAGATGTTCAATATTCTTAAGGTCTCCGGTAATCAGGTTGTCCATCCCTACTACACTGAAACCTTCTTTTATAAAGCGGTCGCAAAGATGAGAACCCAGGAATCCGGCTGCACCGGTAATTAATACTCTTTTTTTCATAGCATTATTTTGAAGAACCGGTTACTGTATTTCTGCCAACACTTTCATAATGAAATCCAAGTTCGGCAATGGCTTTTGTATCGAACAGGTTACGGCCATCAAAAATCACTTTGTTTCTCATTCTGACCACCATTTTCAAAAAATCAGGTGTTCTGAACTCATTCCACTCCGTTGCGATTACCAGAGCATCTGCATCTTGCAATGCATCATACTGATTTTCTGCATAACTAATTTTATCTCCCAGCACCTGCTTAACGTTTCGGATTGCTTCCGGGTCAAAAGCAGTTACGGATGCCCCTTCCTTAATCAATGCATCAATTATGTAGAGAGCCGGTGCTTCCCGGATATCATCAGTGTTCGGCTTGAATGCCAAGCCCCATAGCGCAAACTTTTTTCCCTTTAAATCATTTCCAAAATACCTGCGAATCTTGGGTAATAAATGAGTCTTTTGTTTCTCATTTACATCCATGACGGCATTCAGTATACGAAAATCATATTCTACTTGTGATGCTGATTGAACAAGTGCCTGTACATCCTTTGGGAAACAACTTCCGCCATAGCCGATACCGGGGAATAGAAATCTTTTACCAATTCGATCATCACTTCCAATTCCTAATCTCACCATATCCACATCAGCTCCCAGTCTTTCGCAGAGCTGGGCTATTTCATTCATGAAAGAAATCTTGGTTGCCAGGAAAGAGTTTGCAGCGTATTTCGTTAATTCAGCAGAACGCTCATCCATGTAAATTACCGGGTTGCCGGAACGTACAAAAGGGGCATACAAATCTCCCATTAGCTTGCGGGCACGTTCTGAACTAACTCCAATAACCACCCGATCGGGTTTCATAAAATCATCTACGGCTACCCCCTCGCGCAAAAACTCAGGATTGGATACCACATCAAACTCACCACTGTAATTTTTTGCAACTGCTTCCCGCACTTTATCCGCGGTACCTACAGGAACCGTACTCTTATCTACCAGTATCTTGTAATCAGTCAGCAATTTCCCAATATCCTCAGCTACACCCAATACATACCGAAGATCTGCCGCACCATCAGCACCCGGAGGTGTTGGAAGGGCCAGAAAAATAATAACTGCATCTTTAATTCCATCCGCCAGACTGGTAGTAAAACTCAGCCGACCTTCTTTTAGGTTACGGAGAAATAATTTTTCAAGTCCGGGTTCATAGATAGTGATCTCTCCATTAGACAAACGATCCACTTTTGACTGATCAATGTCAACACAAATAACTTCATTACCTGTTTCAGCAAAACAGGTTCCGGTAACCAAACCAACATAGCCGGTACCTACAACTGCAATTTTCATTCGGATTTCAAGTTTAATTTTTATCTGCGAAAGCTAAAACTTCCGCCGTTATATAGGCTAATTGTTCCTGATCCAGCTCCGTATGCATCGGTAAGGATATTACCCGCTCCGTCAACCAGTCAGTAACCGCCAGTTCAAATTTATTTCCTCCCAAAGCTGCAAACATATTCTGTCTGTGCGCCGGTACCGGATAGTAAATCATGGATGGAATCTGCTTTTCCGCCAGATATTGATGCAAACCATCCCTGTTTATTCCTTCCAAAATCAGCGTATACTGGTGGAAGACATGTTTATTATTGGAATCGCGGTACGGGGTGGCAATTTTTTTATTACCCGCAAATGCCTGATCATAATAATCTGCTGCTTTTCTCCTGGCCTCTATATATTGGTCAAGTTTAGGAAGTTTAATATTCAGCACTGCAGCCTGAATACTGTCGAGCCGGCTATTGCAACCCACCATCTCATGATAATACCGAACCTTCTGACCATGATTGGCGATCATGCGCATTTTGTCTGCCAGTTCATCATTATTAGTACAAATCGCACCACCATCACCATAACAGCCCAGGTTTTTTGACGGGAAAAAATAATTA
>JAGKTB010000046.1:0-3516 GCA_018993145.1 Flavihumibacter sp. | reverse complement strand
CCCTTTTGATTCTTTTTTCATTGCTTTTTTTTAGTGCAGCAGGTCAAAAAAAAGAACCTTTAAAATTGTGGTACAAACAACCAGCCGGGCAAATATGGGAAAATGCGCTGCCGGTTGGAAATGGTTTTTTAGGTGCAATGATTTACGGGAATGTGGAGGAAGAGCGGATAGCGCTGAATGAACATACCGTCTGGAGTGGAAGTCCGAACCGGAATGATAATCCGGCTGCTATCAATGCATTGTCCAGCGTTCGGAAATTGATATTTGAGGGAAAACAAAAAGAAGCTGAACAATTAGCCAATGATCAGATAATTACAAAGAAGTCTCACGGGCAATTTTTTGCACCGGTGGGAACGCTGCATCTTCAAATGAAAGGCCAGCAGCAATACAATAAGTATTACCGGGAACTTGATATCGATAACGCAATAGCAAGTAATAGATATGAATCAAATGGTGTTACATATAAAAGAGAAGTATTTGCCTCATTGACAGATCGTGTACTTGTTATTCGGCTTACGGCGGATAAAGCAAAAATGATCAGTTTTACTGCACGGTATTCTACGCCTCAACCCCGGGCTGAAGTAGTGGTTGAAAATGGACTGCTAATATTAAAAGGTACTACACCAGATCATGAAACCGTACCTGGAAAAGTCAAATTTTATACGGTTGCTCATATTAAGACCAAGGGTGGTAATATCCTAACTACTGACTCCAGCATCCAGGTTCAGCAGGCTGATGCGGCTGAAATCTATATATCCATCGCAACCAATTTTATTTCATACAAAGATCTGGGTGGTGATGAAATAGCAAGAAGTATGGCCTGGCTAAAAAATGCAGTCAAAAAATCATTTAGTGATTTAAAAAAAGAACATATTCATCAATACCAGCAGTATTTTAACCGGGTGCAATTTGACCTCGGGAATAATACTGCAACCAATGAACCAACGGATGAACGATTGCGCAAATTCAGAAACAGGAACGATCCTCAGCTCGTTAGTTTGTATTACCAGTATGGAAGGTATTTATTGATATCTTCCTCTCAACCTGGTGGTGAGCCGGCCAATTTGCAGGGAATCTGGAATCACCGGATGTATCCTCCGTGGGACAGTAAGTATACCATCAACATCAATGCAGAAATGAATTACTGGCCGGCAGAGAAAACAAATCTTTCGGAATTGCATGAACCTTTTCTGCGAATGGTCAAAGAGCTTTCTGAAACAGGCAGGGAAACTGCTAAAACCATGTATGGGGCAAAGGGGTGGGTAGCCCACCACAATACGGATATCTGGAGGATTACAGGACCTATTGATGGTGCTTTCTGGGGTATGTGGGTGGCTGGTGGCGCCTGGGCCAGCCAGCATTTATGGGAGCATTTTTTGTACACCGGTGACCTCAAATTTCTGGCAACGGCTTATCCTGTTTTAAAGGAAGCAAGCCGTTTTTACATGGATTTTCTTATTCCACATCCGAAAGAAAAATACCTGGTAATCAATCCTGGCAGTTCTCCGGAAAATGCACCGGCTGCTCATGGTGGTTCCTCTCTGGATGCAGGTACCACGATGGACAATCAGCTTGCGTTTGATCTATTCAGCAGTACCATCAGAGCGGCAGAATGGTTAAATACGGATCAGGCATTTAGGGATTCCTTAAAAAATTTAAGAGGCCAATTATCGCCTATGCGTATTGGTCGGTTCGGGCAGTTACAGGAATGGATGGAAGATATTGATGATCCGAATGATCATCACCGGCATGTATCTCATTTATACGGATTGTATCCATCCAACCAAATTTCACCCTATAGTAATCCCGACTTGTTTCAGGCGGCAAGGATTAGTCTGGAGCACAGGGGGGATGTTTCAACCGGCTGGAGCATGGGATGGAAGATCAACTGGTGGGCGAGATTACAGGATGGTGATCGCGCCTTGCAACTTCTCAGAAATCAACTCTCACCAGTTGGCACCAACGGGGAAGGAGGTGGGAGTTATGACAATCTTTTTGATGCACACCCGCCTTTCCAGATTGATGGAAATTTTGGTTGTACCTCAGGCATCACTGAGATGCTTATGCAATCTGCTGATGGGGCGGTGCATATTTTGCCTGCTTTGCCAAAAGAATGGCCGGATGGATATATAAACGGTATTAAAGCAAGGGGTGGATTTGAAATCAAAGAATTGAGTTGGAAAGACGGAAAAATTCACCAACTGGTTATTTTATCGCATTTGGGAGGTAATCTCCGTTTGCGGGTGCATCAGGCACTTCAGTTTTATTCAGGGAAAAAAATAATGAAAAGTTCCGGACTCAATTCAAATCCCTATTTTGTTATAGAATCAATTCCGGCACCCCTAGCAGGGAATAATTTAAAAGAGAGTAAGGCTGTCCTTAAAGAAGTAATGGAATACGATATCATGACCGAGAAAAACAAAGTTTATACGTTCATCAGTCAGTAGCTTGTTTAATTCATATTTTCATTTCTCATTTTTACCATGTATTCGGATGGAAGTAAACTGTATTTTGCTTTAAAGGATTTAGCAAAATAATTAGGTGTTGAAAATCCTACTGAATAGGCGATTTCAGCAATATTCATGTCTGATTTTTCAAGCAATACGGCTGCTTTTTCCAGCTTGATGGAACGAATGAATTCAACAGGCGTTTGTCCTGTTAATTCGAGCAATTTATTATAAAGTGAACTTCTGCTCATGCCAACATGCCTGCTCAATTCTTCTACCGATAGTTGGGAATTATTCAAGTTTTCGTCCAGGTACTTTAATATCGTATGCAATAACTTTTCATCGGCCGACTGAATTTCAATTTCAGGAGTCAGGGCCTTAATTTGTTTTGAATAAGTTGTTTTTAATGTATCATTGAGTAGTAACAGGTTTTTAATTTTTGCGTTTAACAGTTCAAAATTGAAAGGCTTGGTGATATAATCGCTGGCCCCTGTTTTTAATCCGGTAAGCTGGTCATCTTCACCAGATAATGCAGTCAGCAGGATGATGGGAATATGCATGGTTCTTTTGTCTGCTTTGATTTTCTGACAGAATTGAATTCCATCCATTTCCGGCATACTTATATCACTCACAATAAGTTGGGGATGATGCGTCAGGGTTTTTTGCCATCCTTCTTTACCATTGGTTGCTTCGAAAACCTTATAGTACAAACGAAGATTGTCTTTGAGGTAAAAACGAAAATCATCGTTGTCTTCTACCAAAAGAAGGGAGGGTACAGGACCGGTTGCAGGGCTGCTTGCCGGCTTAACCGTAATCTGTTTTAATATGCTTTGCGCTGAATTATTTTCTTCTGCTAGTTTGGGTTCCTGCTCAGGCTCTTCCAGCAAAGTTAGCGGTAGCAAAATCCGGAAAGTAGTTCCTTTGTTTGGAGTACTTTCCAGTTCAATGTCGCCACCATGCATTTTTACAAACTCCCGTGTAATAGATAATCCGATACCCGTTCCCTGGTTTAAGATAGAGGCAGGTGACTGATGTTGAAAAAACAAGTCGTAAAAGATCGGAAGAGCGT
>JAGKTB010000417.1:0-7036 GCA_018993145.1 Flavihumibacter sp. | reverse complement strand
GAATACAATAATACCATCGAACCAATGCCCCATCCCAACTCGCGCACTACTTTTCTTTTGTCTTCCTGCGTCATGGGTAACCGCTCTACCCGTAATAACTTATCAGTATCAGAAGGTGGCGGTATGCGTGACAACATCCATACAAAAAACAAAAACAGTGGCAAAAACAAAGCACCAATAAATGCCGGCATCCAGAATTCAGAAATCCCCGGAAAGACTTTGGCAATGAACAGGTAAATGGTCTTCAGAATACCGGAAGATACAATCAGGCTGATACTCAGTCCCATGCCGAGCGTTTCCGTAAACCGCCTTCCTTCCAGGTAACTGAATACAATACCCCATACCATGCCCAGGGGCAATCCATTAAAAAACAAAAAGATGAAATTATAAGTCGGGGGCACCAAGCCAAAAGCTACCAGGCTGATCTCTGCAATCAAGATCAGACTAACGATCAGGACTATCCGCTTTGAAGCGGTAAGTTCTGAAATCACTTTGATCCCGATAAACTTACTCAGCATATAACCTAAAACCTGTGCAATGATCAGCACCGCCTTGTAATTCATGCCCATCCATTCCAGTCCGGCATAGGTACCCGCATTAAAGGGTTTGCGAAAGGCATACACACAGAAATAGGCACCAAAAGCCGCCACCATCGACCAGGTTATGAATAAGAGTTTGGAACTTTCCAATTTACGTGTGAGTGCCTGCATCTAGAATATTACCAGGGTAAGGAATAGGTTTTTACATAACTGAAACACTTCATCGCTTCAATCACGCCTTCTTTAATACCAAGACCGGAATCCTTCACACCACCAAAGGGAGATGACTCAATCCGATAACCAGGCACCTCATTGATGTTCACCGTACCCATGCGCAATTCCTTTACCAATCGAATCGCGTGTTGCATATTATTGGTAACTACACCTGAAGACAAACCAAAGGCTGTTGAATTACTGATTTCAATAGCTTCTTCAATGGTTTTGAATTTGATCACAGGAGCAAGCGGGCCAAAAGATTCCTGCACTACCATCCGGGCTGTTGGAGGCACATCCGCAATGACAGTTGGTTCCAGCAAAGCACCGGACCGTTTGCCACCAAAAACAATTTTAGCACCCAGTGCAACTGCTTCCTTCGCAACGGTTTCCAGGTAAATGGCGGAAGCTTCATCAATAACAGTACCTACAATCGTATTTTCATCAGCAGGATCACCAGATACATATTCTGCTGCTTTTTTAACCAGCGCTTCTACAAATTGATCATAGATAGATTCCTGTACCAGGATGCGCTTCACTGCTGTACAACGTTGTCCGCTGTTTTTGAAAGAACCTTCAGCCGCCAGTGTAACTGCCAGCTTCATATCTGCATCTTCCAGCACGATCAGCGGATCATTGCCACCTAATTCAAGTATTACTTTTTTATAACCTGCTGTGGAAGCGATATGCTTACCAACTGCCACACTTCCTGTAAAGGATACCAGCTCAATTCTCGGATCCTGCGTCAGGGGTTCTGCGATCTCCTTAGTGGGACCTAACAGCACACTCAACATATAAGGAGGCAATCCGGCTTCGTACAATAGTTCCACCAGCTTGATAGCAGTGAGTGGTGTTTTTTCGGATGGTTTCAAAATCACCGGTGTACCTACTGCAATAGCCGGAATGATTTTATGCACTACCTGGTTCAAGGGGTGATTAAAGGGAGTGATGCAAAGGGCAACGGTAAGAGGCTCGCGCAGGGTAAAGATTTTTCTTGCTTTGCCATTGGGAGAAATATCACAACTAAAAATCTGTCCGTCGTCTTTGAGTGATTCCATCGCCGCAAAGAGTAATACATCATGCGCGCGACCGGTTTCATACCTTGCATCCCGGATGCACAATCCAGATTCTGCACTGATCAATTGTGCGAACTCTTCCTTTCGCTCCATCAGCAATATGCGGGTGCGATCTATAATGGAATAGCGATCAAAACGACTCAGTTTTTTTCCTCCGGCAAGGGCCTTTTCAATAGCTCTTTCGCCATCCTTTTTACCTGCCAGCGCCACTCTTCCAACCACGCGATTATCGTAAGGAGATTTTACTTCATGAAAGGTATCTGACAGAATTTTTTCTCCTGCCACATACCCATACCAGTCTTTCAACTGGGTTGTATTCGCACTCATATAGCCGATTTGATAAGATTAAACAATGGTACCGTTGATGGTAAAATCAAATATGTCAAAGTTGCGGGGATCGCCGCCGGCCTTGATCCGATAGGCTGGCTTCAAGGGATGAGAAAGCACCATGGGTACCATTTCCTCATACCGACCACCATGGGAACGCAAGGTTCCATCCAGGGCTGCCAGGTCATGATAGGAGGCTCTGCGCCCCAAAACCACATCACGCGCAGACAATACCACCAAATCACCAATCCGGTCTTCGGGCTGCTCCAGCACATACACTGCCATGGCCCGATCGTACACTTCGGTTATACCTTGCTGTTGCATCAGCCAGTTTTTCACTTCTTCCACTTTCTCTATTACATCCAGGTGCACCACCACATAGGAACCCAATGCTCCGTGGTGTTTCACATAAGGATCGGTAATCGGACAAATCACTCTGAATCCCAGGTCACCGAATTGTTGCTCCAGCATCTCTTCTACAAATAATACCTGTGGACTTCCATCTGCTTTCACCTTGGCATTCATACCATGATCCGCGGTTGCACCTACCACTGCTCCCAGCTCCATTAGTTCGCCAATGAGTTTATCCTGCGCTTCATAGAAGGCCAGTGATTCCGGCGCTTCCGGTGCATAGGTATGCTGCATGTAATCGGTAAGAGAGAGATACAGAAAATCTGCTAACCCCGCCTTGATAAAGGCCACACCTGCTTTCAGCACAAACAAGCTCGCATCTGCACTGTAAATGGCAGGAGTAGCTGTTCCTACGATTGCTTCCACATTTTCAATTCCATGGGTTTCCAGTTGTGCAAGGTTGGCTTTCTCTGCAGAGATCGCGATGCCCTTCATCTTATAAGAAAGTATATCCCGCAGTTTTTCTTTGGCTGTAACCACTGCTACTTTTCTGCCCGCATCTGCCGCGGCCGCCAGTATGGTGCCACTTCTCAAATAGGAAGCGGAATTCATCATCACTTCCTGCTTCAGCTGGGTATCATAGAGATAGTTCCCACAGATTCCATGCACTTTGGGACTCACCCCCGTTACGATGGAAGAGTTATTCACGTTGGTGAAAGATGGCAATGCGCCTCGTACCATGCCCCGGTATCCGGACACGCTCATTTTCTGGATATTCGGCAGCCTGCCATGTGCCATGGTGATATCCAGGTATTCATCAGCAGATCCATCCATACAAATCACCACTATTGGTTTGGCAGGTGGATCGTACTGCCGTCCATTTACCTCAAAGGACTTGGTATTCATGTTGGGTTGTTTAGTGATATAAAACTTTTTGTTTAGTATAAATATACAGCAAATAAACAAAAAGCTCCGGTATACACAAGTTTTTTCTGTTAGCTAATTATTAAGGAAGGATTAGCGGCTTATGAAGAAATAAATCACCAGCATCAGGGTATCGCTGGTACCGGGGTTGGAGAGCCGATGCCCTAGGCGCCCATCAAAGAAGATAGAATCCCCCTCTTCCAGCAGGTAGTCTTTGCCATCAATTTCATATTTCAGACTGCCCCGGATGATGTATTTATATTCAAAGGCTTCCGTATGCACCAGGCGTTTCCGGGAGGCCCCTTTTTTCAATTCCAGCAATACAATATCGGTGCTTCCCCCGGCAATGGTTCTGGTTAGTATGCGTTTGTATTCAAATCCTTTGTCAGCTTCTTTTTGAATCGTCCGGTAGTCGGATTTTTTTACAATCAACACCGGCGCCTCACCTGAGACGGATCGCAATTCTTCAAAAAAATCAGGCAGATTAATCTGCAGCGATAAGATCACTTTCATCAAAACAGGCAGGGAAGGGATCGCCCGGGTGTTCTCAATCTGGGAAATCAATCCCTTGCTTACCTCCGCGCGATCCGCCAGGGCCTGTACCGTAATTCCTTTTGCCTTACGAACTTCCTTGATCTTGTTGCCAATCTGAATGAGCAGGTCTTCTTGCATCGTTCAAATTACAACTCAGAAAGGAAACTCACGAGATCCCGGATTTCTTTTTTAGAAAGTATATCTCCCATATTCGGCATACTGGAAGCAGCGTCTATCCGTTTTTCGATTTGTGCCTTCTCATAGTTGACCGGCGCTGCATCTCCTGATTTCACCAGCAGGCTTGTGGCTTTTTCCTCCTGCAAAATACCAGATATCGTTTCTCCTCCTTTCAATTTCAGGGTAACCATACCATAACCTGGCGACAGTCGGGCACTCGGGTTTACCAGGGCTTCCAGTATCTGTACCCTCGTAATTCGTTTGGAGATATCATTCAACCTCGGACCTGCATTCCCGCCATAATCATCAATTGCATGACATCTTATACACTGTGCCGCCTGGTTGCTATAAAAGATTCTTCTGCCACGTTCCGCCCGTCCGCCATACATGGCTGCTGCATAGGCTGCCAGCGCATTGCCCTGATCCAGTTTCGCAGTGATGCCTTTTAACCGATCCTTTAAGGCCGCGGATCCTGTACTGTCAATGGCTTCCTCTAATTCAATCCGTATATCCGGTGATAAACTTCCTGCTTCCAGTTTGCTGAGCTGCTGCTCAAATACCGGCTGCGATTGCGCCACCGGCACTTTACCCAGGGTAAGTAAGGCCGCCTGCTTTTCTTCTGTTGATTTAGTATTGATAACATCCGACAAGAGACTCGCCATCAGCTCAGCTGGTAAGGTTGCTTTGCCTAACAGATCAATGCCCGCAACCCGTACTTCTTTTTCTTTATCAGAAAGCGCCTGTTTGATAGCTTCGCCCATGTTTTCATATTTCAGCTCAGCCAAGGATAAGAGGGCTGCCCTCCTCACCTTGGGATCGGTATCTTTTTTGAGTACGGAACCCAGCACCTGGGTAGCCGGACGAATCTGCAACTTACTCACAGCTTGGGTGGCTGCTAATCTCACAGTAGCATCCCGGTTAGTCATTAACGTTATCAATGGCTGTCCGGCCAGCTGTTGAACCGGAGCCGGATCACGTTTCACTTCTCCTCTTAACCGGCCATCTACTCTGTCCAGCACCGAGGGCTTCACCCAGGTACTCAGGGCCGTGATGGCTTCCACCCGCATCGATGCAGGCTGTGCCTCCATGGCAGCATAGGCCAACAGGTTTTGCATCGCTTTCTCTGTTCCTACCCTCAGGTTGGCATTGATCGCTCTGCGGATCAAGGCTTCATTTTTAAAACTGGTTGTTGCCAACAAATCTCCCAAGGCAGGTAAAGCTTCGGGAATAGATAAATCATCATTGATCGCACGGGCAGTTTCTGTTACAATAAATTCATTCTTGTCTTTTAAGAAGACCGCGATACCCGGGTTCGCCATCCGACGTAAAGCTACTACTGCTGCAATGCGCAAGGCTGTGGAAGTATCATTCGCCAAAGCCAAAACAGGCTTTGCATCTCCGATTCTTGCCAACGCTAAACTACCCGCATGTCTTAGATAAGCATCTTCATCATTGTTTGCACGCAGCATGTCAATGATTGGCTGCACAGCAGGTGCATGTGCTATTCTTCCCAATGCTTCGGCTGCAAAGAACCGTACTCTTGCCTGCTCATCTTTCAATAGAGGAAGCAATGCAGCTCCGGCTGCTTTATATTTGATATCTCCCAGCCATTTTGCTGCCTGGCTGCGGATCTCGGGATCTGTATCTTTTAAGTAAGGCAGCAATACCTGCGCATGACTATCTTTTTTCCTGGCCAGTTGACAGATGCCCCAAATTGCGTGTATACGTGCCAGTTGGTTTCCGGTTTGCTTCAGCGCTGCTTCAAAAATCTTCATCGAGCCCTCGCCTCTTTTCGCCAGCTCAAACTGTGCCTTCATGCGTACCCGCATATCTTCATGACTCAGCAATTCACTCAGTTTTTGCTCACTCTCTTTACTGAAATCTGCCGCCAGCAGGGCTTTTACCTGTTTTCTTAGTTCTGTTGCCGCCAGCTTCTCGTCATCCAGTTTCCAGATCCGGCCAAACAAGCCGGTACCCCAGCCATCAATCCAGTCGGCGATATACAAAGCACCATCCGGACCAAAATCAAGTCCCGTTGGCAATACCCCTCCCACTACTTTTTTAGTGCTGCCCAATTCAAAGCTCGCACCTTTGGGTTTCAGCGTAAATCCATGCACCCCCGAACCAGCTGCACTGCCCACAAACTCCGCAACGAAAAAATGATTTTTATACTCCGGACTCAGAGCCGTACCAGGGTTGTACACAAAACCAGCCGGACCGCTAACATAATTCGTGATACAAGGTGTGATATAGGCTGCCTGTCCCTCCCAACGCGGCAGGTACATTTTCTCATCCATCCAAACTTTATACGTGTTGTTATCCGGGTCATTGTATTTACCATACTGCCAGTTGGATCGCCAGCCTGCATCTGAACCATTCACGATATACACCAGGCGCTCACGCTCACCGGCATGATCACCATCATTGTCTTCACTGATCAGATTCCCATACTGATCAAAAGCAAATTCATGTGTATTACGCAATCCGTGTGCGAAGATTTCAAAATCAGATCCATCCGGATTGGAGCGCGCAATCACGCCACTGTTGGGATGCTCATATTTGGTACCATCAGGCCCCTTGCCATTAAATCCGATATCCCCAATCTGCCAGTAGATCTTGCCATCGGGGCCCATTTCCACTCCCGACATACCATGTCCGCTGAATCCAATATGAATCCCATAGCCGGTTGAAATGGAAGTCTTTTCATCCGGAATCCCATCGCCATTTTTATCTTTCATCCTCCACAGATCCGGTGCTACTGCCACATACAGATCATTTCCATCTGCCAGCACACCACCTGCCACATCGGTTACCTCATCATGAAAATCATTCACCACCATCCTGGAAAGATCCGCCACGCCATCACCATCTGCATCCTCCAGGCGATAGACCACT
>JAGKTB010000416.1:0-4571 GCA_018993145.1 Flavihumibacter sp. | reverse complement strand
AAATTCCTACTCCCAAAGCAGTACTGGTGATTTCGGCACACTGGTTTACCAGGGGTACTAAAATTACGGCCATGGATTTTCCCAGTACCATTCATGATTTTGGTGGTTTTCCGGATGAATTATTTGCTGTTCAATACCCGGCACCCGGTTACCCGGAACTTGCAAAGGAAACAGCGAATTTGATTACTACTACTCAGGTAGAACTGGACCACGACTGGGGGTTGGACCATGGTACCTGGACAATTATCCGGCATATGTATCCGGATGCCAACATTCCGGTTCTACAGTTAAGTATTGATTATACCAAAGGCGGACAGTTTCATTATGAACTGGCAAGGGAATTGGTTGCCTTGCGCAAAAAAGGCGTTATGATTGTAGGTAGCGGCAATATGGTACATAATCTTCGAATGGTTGCCTGGAACCGGCTGGATGATCCCGGATTTGGATATGATTGGGCAATTGCAGCCAATGAACAGTTTAAATCACTGATCCTCTCCGGTGATCATAAAGCGTTGATGGATTATGGTTCACTTGGAAGAGAAGCTCAGCTTGCCATTCCAACTCCTGAACACTATTTGCCATTGCTTTATTCATTGGCATTACAGGGGCCTGCAGATACGATTAATTTTTTTAATGATCAGTTGGTTGGAGGTTCACTCACTATGACTTCTGTAAAAATTTCTAATAATTAAAAATTGTTTTTATGAGCACACTCAAAGAAAAAGTAATTATCATAACAGGTGCGGCAATGGGCCTTGGTCTTGCAGCCGCAAAGGAGCTGGCCGCACAGGGAGCGCATCTGACGTTGGTTGATTATAACAAAGAAGTGCTGGAGAAAGCGACTGCTGAAGTCCGTCAACAATATCCGGGTATTCGCTTACTCACGCTGGTGGCTGATGTTAGTAAAGAAGATCGGGTAAAAAAATATGTAGATGAAACGGTAAAGGAGTTTGGCAGAATCGATGGTTTGTATAACAATGCGGGTATTGAAGGCCGGCAGGCATCAATTACGGATTATGATTTGGCTATATTCCAGAAAGTAATTGATATCAACCTGATGGGTGTTTACTATGGCATGAGGTATGTTCTTCCGGTAATGCAAAAGCAACAATATGGAAGAATCGTCAACGTGGCTTCAGTAGGAGGAATTCGCGGGGTGTTGAATCAGACGCCCTATGTTGCCAGTAAACATGCTGTTTCCGGTATGACTAAAAATGCGGCATTGGAATATGGCCAGTATGGAATAACCACCAATGCAATTGCGCCTGGTGCTATCCTTACACCCATGGTGGCGGAAGCCTTTAAACAGATTAATCCGGAGGATCCCAAACACGCTGAAACTGAATATGCCAAAGCCAATCCAACCAAACGACTGGGTTTACCGGAAGAAGTAGCAAAGGTGGTTGCTTTTTTGTTGAGTGATGCCGCCTCCTATGTAAGCGGACAAACCATCGCAATAGATGGAGGTCAGTCTAATATTTATGGAAATGTTTAAAAATTGTTCCGGCTAAATAGTGTATTTTAAGTGCATAGGCTAAGTCATATGCATGAATCTTACGATTGAAAACATCCTGTTAGTCGGCTCTCTTTTATTGTTTATCAGCATAATTGCCGGTAAAACCTCCTATAAATTTGGAGTACCTACTTTGTTGCTGTTCCTTGCTATTGGAATGCTTGCTGGTTCCGATGGTATTGGTGGAATACATTTTGACGATCCCGAAACTGCACAGTTCATCGGGATCGTTTCATTGAACTTTATCCTCTTTTCAGGTGGATTGGATACCAACTGGAATTCCGTAAAGCCTATCTTAAAAGAGGGCCTGGTGTTATCTACTTTAGGGGTATTCCTTACTGCAATTTCACTTGGCTTGTTTGTTTGGTATGTTACGGATTTCACCATTTATGAAAGCTTGCTGTTGGGGTCCATTGTCTCGTCTACAGATGCAGCTGCAGTGTTTTCACTGCTGCGCTCCAAAAGCCTGGCGCTGAAATTTAATTTACGTCCCACTTTGGAATTGGAAAGTGGTAGTAACGATCCAATGGCTTATGTCCTTACTATTGCTTTTTTAACCCTTGTTACACATCAGGATCAGTCCCTTCTTTCTATCGTACCAATATTCTTTCAGCAGATGACCCTGGGAGGAATAGCAGGTTTTTCCTTTGGCAAAATCAGTAAATATCTTATCAATAAAATTGAGCTTGATTTTGAGGGCCTCTATTTTGTATTAGTGGTATCCCTCATGTTTATTACCTTTTCTGCAACAGATGCTGTAGGTGGGAATGGATTCCTGGCTGTTTATATCTGCGCCGTGTACCTGGGCAACCAGCCCTTCATGCATAAAAAAACCATCTTTAAGAATTATGATGGGATGGCCTGGCTGATGCAGATTGTGTTGTTCCTTACGCTTGGCCTGCTGGTGTTTCCGTCAGAGGTGTTGCCTTTTGCTGGTGTGGGGTTGCTTATTTCGCTTTTCCTGATCCTGATTGCAAGGCCACTGAGTGTATTCATCTGCCTGTTGCCATTCCGAATGCGGATGAATCGGCGGCTTTATATTTCCTGGGTAGGCCTGAGAGGTGCTGTTCCGATCGTATTTGCCACCTACCCTTTATTGGCAGGTATCGATAAGGCACATACGATTTTTAATATTGTATTTTTTATTTCTGTTACTTCTGTGTTGATACAGGGTACCACTCTTGGACTGGTTGCAAAATGGTTGCAGGTGGTATTGCCAGAGCGGGTTAAACCAATTTCTTATGCGGAAAAATTGATCCTTGATTTACCCAAATCCTCCTTACAAGAAATTGAAATACATCCGGGATATATGGCAATCAGTAAACGGATTGTTGACCTGGATTTTCCAAGGTCAGCTTTTATAATCATGATCAAACGGGATGATAAGTATATTCGTCCGGGTGGCTCAACGGTTATTGAAGCAGATGATGTATTAATGGTGCTTGCCGACAGTGAAACGGATTTTGAAAAAGTACACCAAAGCCTGGCAGGTTCTTCCACAACCTTAAAAACATGAGTACATGAAAAAGCGTTTTATTGTGCTGATTGACTTCTCTTCCTATTCAAATGATCTTTTGTTGTATGCAGCAGATTGGTGTCGCTCTATTGAAGCTGAATTAGTGCTGGTACATAAGACGTTTGTTTTGTCTCCCGCGCTTGCTGATTCTGAAAGTAAGCAGGCTATGGCGCTGGTAGCAATAGAAGAGGCCGTACAAAAATTGGAAACATTTGCCAGAGAACTTGTTCCGCCAGGTACTATATTCTCAGTTGAAGTGACGGATGGGCCACTTGAAAAATTGTTATCAGCCCTGCTCTCACAGCCTTATGAACACCTGTTATTTGTTGGACTCAAGGGAACAGGCTTATTCAAACAATTGTTTATTGGTAGTGTGGCATTGGATGTAATTGAGCATACCAACGAAGTGGTTGTTGCGATTCCCAGGCATATAAACCGGTTCTCTCATGAGCAACTGATGATAGCAGTTTCTGATAAACACGCGTTTAATGTACTAGCATTGAATAATTTTTTGCAATTCCTGGACAATGGAAAAACCCGGATCCAGTTTTTTTATCTTGCTCAGCCGAATGAGAAAACTGACAATGTTGAGAAGCAGCTGAATGAGCTGACAGCACTTTTTTCCGCCAGATTTCCCACTGAATACAAAATCTATGAAGGGGAAAGCCCTTTTGAAGACATTCGGAAAGTCATCAATAACAAAGTCGATGAAATTCTTATTGTTCAAAAGGGCTCCCGTTTGTTATCAGATCAGTTATTCCGAAAATTCCTGATCAATGAATTGGTTTATGAAGGAGAAACTCCCTTAATTGTCCTGCCATCCTGATCAAACCACGCCTCCCATCAAAGGATCGGTAGTGCTGATCTGACCGTTTTCTACGTGTCCGGCAAAGCGCTGTTCAAAGCTGTTGTTTCCTTTGATTCGCACAAGCAGATCGTACCAGTTGTGATTTTTGCTAAGGTCTATCACTACGCTGGCTGCTTTTCCGGCTGCAATGCTTTTAGTAACCGGGGCTGCTTTATAACTGGGATCGGTAATTTCGACTACCTGTGACCGTGAAGATGAATTTTTCATCATCACAACCACATTGCCACTTAGCTGCTTACTGCCTTTGCGCTCTTCATAAGTGAGGCGTACTTCGAGCCCCGGATTCGCAGTTCCATCTTTGAATTCACGGTAAAAACCATTTGGTCCATGAACTCTTACATGAATAGCACCGGATGATGGTTTCCATTCATCCGTTAAGCGATCTCCTGCTTTCACTACATAATTTCGAGGTGGCACATTGGTTATTGCATCGTACGCAATAAATGGTGCGCCGCTTGTTTTGTTTCCAAACTGATCTTTCCTGTTTTCAAATGTCAGCTCTAACTGGCCATTGTTGAAGTTTCCATTCACGTACAACTGATAAGGAATAGGAGTAGCCGGTCTGGTTCCTTTTTCCTGTACGGGTACATGTGGGGAGGCCATTGGGTCAGCATTCAGTGCGGCAAGTTCTGCAGCTGATAGTTTATGAAATCCTTTCGGCATTTCTTTAAACT
>JAGKTB010000415.1:0-4872 GCA_018993145.1 Flavihumibacter sp. | reverse complement strand
AGGCGGAACTATTGAAATTGTAAAGTAATTTTCTTTATCTTGCCGGACGCATTGGAAAAATGCGTCCTTTTTTTATTGGAGGCTCACTTAAATTTCAGAAATCCGTGAAGAAATTAATTCAGACGCTGAAGAATATCTGGAGCATTGAAGAGTTAAGAAGTAAGATCATAACCACACTGCTGCTTATTCTAATTTACAGGATCGGTGCACACATCGTGTTACCCGGTCTGGATCCTAATAAAATTGATACCGAAACTGCCAAATCCGGAGCACTCGGATTGATTGATGCCTTTGCCGGTGGTGCCTTTTCCCAGGCCTCCATTTTTGCATTGGGTATCATGCCCTATATCTCTGCTTCTATCTTCATGCAGCTTATGACCATCCTGGTTCCTAAGATGCAGAAGATCCAGAAAGAAGGAGAAAGTGGTCGTAAAAAAATCAATCAGTGGACACGCTACTTAACTGTTGCCGTAACTGCAGTACAGGCTGGCGCCTATGTTGCTTACCTGAATCAGGTTAACGGCGCAGCTATGCTGGCTTCCTATGCTCCCTATTTCTGGTTGTCAACTACTGTCGTTCTTACAGCAGGTACCCTTTTCGTAATGTGGCTGGGTGAAAAAATCACAGACAAAGGGTTGGGTAACGGTACTTCCCTGATCATCATGGTTGGTATCCTGGCTCGTCTGCCTCAGTCTGCCATCCAGGAATGGGCTGCCAAGAGCAACCGCGGCAGTGGAGGTTTGTTGGTTTTCGTAATTGAAATCGCTGTATTGATTGCTATTATCATGGGCCTGATTGTATTGGTTCAGGGTGTTCGTAAGATCCCTGTTCAATATGCTAAGCAGATCATTGGTAACAAGCAATTCGGCGGTGCCCGTCAGTTCCTCCCGCTGAAAGTGAATGGTGCTGGTGTAATGCCTATCATCTTCGCACAGGCTATCATGTTCCTGCCAACCCTGTTCTCTTACACCAGCTTCGAATCTGGTCAGGGTATTGCAAGAATCTTCTCTGATCCAAGAGATGCCTGGCACATGGTAATTTATGCAGTAATTGTAATTGGATTTACGTTTCTCTATACGGCTTTGATCTTCAATCCCAAGCAGATTGCTGAGGATCTGAAGCGGAACAACGGTTTTATTCCCGGCGTTAAACCAGGCCAGGAAACCGCGGATTACATTGGAGCTGTAATGGACCGGATTACGTTACCAGGTGCGGTATTGCTGGCACTGGTTGGTATCCTTCCCGGTTTCGCACAGCGCCTTGGAATTACGCAGGGATTTGCATCGTTCTTTGGAGGAACTTCGCTGCTGATCATGGTTGGTGTTGTGCTGGATACTTTACAGCAGATTGAAACACAACTGCTCATGCGTCAATACGACGGACTGATGAAAAGTGGTCGGATCCAGGGGCGCCAGGCGGTTAGTACCACCACTATTTAATTTGACATACGCTAACTAATATAACTCCCGGCAATGGACTACCTTTGCCGGGAATTTTTTTTGACACATGATATATTATAAAACCAGTGCGGAAGTTGAACTGATCCGTGAAAGCAGTTTGCTGGTAAGTAAAACACTTGCACATGTTGCCAGTGTACTGAAACCTGGTATGACTACCCTTCAAATTGATGAGCTCGCGGAAACCTTTATTCGCGACCATGGGGCAGTACCTTCCTTTAAAAACTACAAAGGATTTCCCTTTACCTGTTGTATCAGCGTGAACGATGCTGTGGTGCATGGTTTTCCAAATGACCGCCCGCTTCGCGATGGAGATATCGTTTCTGTTGATGTAGGCGTTTATAAAAATGGGTTTCATGGAGATAGCGCTTATACATTTGCGTTAGGTACAATTACAGATGAAGTGAGCCAGTTGCTGGAAGTAACCAAAACATCCCTTTACCTTGGAATTGAAAAAGCAGTGGCGGGTAACAGAGTAGGTGATATTTCGTTTGCTATCCAGGAATATGCAGAGAAAAAATTCAAATACGGGGTAGTTCGGGAATTGGTTGGTCACGGTTTGGGCAGACACCTGCATGAAGAACCTCAGGTGCCCAATTATGGGAAAAGAGGTAGTGGCGCCAAACTTAAAGACGGCCTTGTAATTGCTATTGAACCCATGATTAACATGGGTGTGAAGGAAGTGTGGTATGATGAAGATGGCTGGACAGTGAAAACAAAAGATGGCTTACCGGCTGCACATTTTGAACATACAATTTGTGTGCGCAGAGGAAAAGCTGATATCCTCTCCAGTTTTGAAGAGATTGAAGCAGCGGAGAAGGCGAACACGAGTCTGTTTACGAAGAACTGATAGTTTTACGCGTTTATTAACCTGGTCAGATTGGGTGATTTCACTCCTGACCAGGTTTTTTTTATTTCCCATGTTTACACCGATGTAAGAATTCATCATAAAAACATGGAAAATGAAAAAGGACCAACAACTGAAACTCGAAAATGAGCTACTGAAAATTCGCCTGCTGGCTGAAACAGGGGCAGTAGTACATATTGATAGCGATGCGAGCCCTGAAATGGAGCATGCTTTTTTGCAAATGGTTTTGTCCATTGAAAGCCAGAATCCACTAAAAAAGACAACAGTACACAATTTTATCGGTGAGCCTTTGTTACCAGTGTTGGAGCATCTTGAAACGGAGCAGGATTGTGCCATAGAAGTGGAAAAACTGTTACAAGTACTGGACCTGAATTCCATTGACGTAGTATTCCCGGAATATTTATCCTGGAAGGAAATGCTTCGGTTCCTGGTCCAGGATCTGATGCCCGAACCGATCGATGAAATCCGTATACCGCAATTAAGGGCGCTTTTTTTCTATGAGACTTTTCATCCGGATAGTCCGCTCTTTTTACCTAATTGAAGCACAGTATATACCTATTTTTGCCGGAATGAAAACAAGAACCCTGGTAGTAATAGGAGGGGGCGCGGCCGGTTTTTTTTGTGCGGTGAATGCCGCTGCACTTGATCCCTCTTTGCGGGTAATCATACTGGAAAAATCGTCAAAGCTGTTATCTAAAGTCAGAATCAGTGGGGGAGGAAGGTGTAATGTGACTCATGCCTGTTTTGAAGTGCCTGCTTTATCAAAGCGGTATCCCCGGGGGGAACAGTTTGTGAAAAAAAGCTTTGGGTATTTTAGTCCATCCGATACCATTCAATGGTTTGAAAAGAGGGGCGTTCTGCTGAAGGTGGAAGCCGATGGCAGGATGTTTCCGACAACGAATGATTCCTCCACCATCATTGAATGTCTTTTGAAAGAAGCCGATAAAACAGGAGTGGAGATTCGTATGAACCAGGAAGTGAAAAAACTGGAAAAAAAAGGTATTCAATGGCTTGTTCAGACAAATAGCGGAGAGCTAATTGCAGATAAGGTTTGTATAGCAACAGGAGGTTACCCGAAAGCACAGCAATTCGAATGGCTGAAAGTAACCGGGCATAGTATTCAGGAACCAGTTCCATCTCTGTTTACGTTCAATTTGCCGGGACATCCGATCCGGGAACTGATGGGGGTGGTAGTGGATCCGGTACAGGTGAAAATACAAGGTACCAAACTCCAGGAAAAGGGACCGGTGTTGATCACACATTGGGGCCTAAGCGGCCCGGCTATCCTGCGTCTCAGTGCCTGGGGAGCAAGGCAACTGGCAGCATCCAACTGGACATTCAGGTTACTCATCAATTGGGTGCCAGCATATCACGAACAGTCTTTGCTGGAGTTTATTCGCCAATTCCGGAATGAAAAAGGATCACTTAAAATCCAGAACCGGAATCCGTTTGGGTTGCCCCAGCGATTCTGGGAATGGTTGGTGGCAGAAGCGGGTGCTGACCTGGAAACCAAATGGGGAGAGTTACCCGCAAAGGAGCAAAATAAACTTGTAAAGTTACTGGCAGCTATGGAGTTTGAGGTCAAAGGCAAAACCACCTTTAAAGAGGAATTTGTAACAGCAGGAGGGATCAGTCTTGCAGAGGTCAATCCCCCCACGATGGAAAGCAGATTAACCCCCGGTTTGTATTTCGCAGGAGAAGTACTTGATGTGGATGGAATAACAGGAGGATTCAATTTTCAGCATGCCTGGACCAGCGGCTGGCTGGCTGCCCGGAACATCATTAAAAAATAGGCTCAAAAGGCCGTTGGAAGCGGATTTTGCCTATCTTTGCAGGCCCGAATAAAACCATCGGGAAATTTCTATGTTTCAAAACATTTTTGCTAAACAATTAAACGCTGATGCTCAGGAGTCTGCTGCTGCCCCGGCAGAAGCAACTACAGCGACAACAACTGCACCTGAGGCGCCGGTAGCGACAGCTCACGACGATTTCGACTGGAGCATCGACAAGCGCAATGTAGCTTCCTATAAGGAAGAAGAAAAAGCGAAGTACGACAAAGTGTACGAAGCTACTTTCGTATCCATCACAGATGGAGAACTGATTAAAGGTTCTGTTGTTGGTTTAACTAAAACCGACGTAGTACTGAATATCGGTTTCAAAAGTGATGGTCTGATATCACTGAACGAATTCCGCGACCTGCAGGGATTGAAAATCGGTGATGAAGTGGAAGTGATGGTGGTGGAAAAAGAAGACCGTCAGGGTCACCTGCATCTCAGCCGCAAGCAGGCTCGTATTACCCGTGCCTGGGAGAAAATTGTTGAGGTTCATAAAACTGGTGAAATTGTTACCGGAACTGTTACCAGCAAAACCAAAGGTGGTCTTATCGTGGATGTATTTGGTATGGAAACCTTCCTGCCAGGTTCTCAGATTGATGTGAAGCCGGTAACTGATTACGATCAGTTCGTTGGTAAGACCATGGAGTTCAAAGTGGTGAAAGTTAACGAAGCCATCAAGAACGCGGTTGTATCTCACAAAGCACTTATCGAA
>JAGKTB010000045.1:0-4428 GCA_018993145.1 Flavihumibacter sp. | reverse complement strand
ATTGACACCGAAGTTGGTGTCAAACTTGGGATTGCCGGCAGTACCCACATTTATGAATCCCCTGTAAGTGGTGAAGTTCATATTGTCATATGCATACCCGATCCAGACATTCCCGGTTCCGAAACTTGTCTGATCACCGGCCGGTGTACAGGGTTGAGCCTTGGCGAGCGTCGCTACTAGTAAAAAGACAATAATTAAGTGTAAATTTCTAATCATAAACAGCCTATCTGGACAAATAACGGGACTGTCTAAGTATTATTATGTAGTGTTTTCTAAGGGTAAGTTTCTAAGTGGTTTGTTGTATGCCGGTAACTGGCACAAAACCATCGGTAATCCGCCACTGTTATACGTTTAATGGAAATTCCAGCCTCCGGTTGAAATTTTTAAATCTTGACATAGGTCAATACTATTTTAACTTGCAAACAAAAATTCATGCAACAAGTCCTGTTGATTCTGGTAGCCATTCTGGCCGGCATGTTCCTTCCGCTTCAGGCCTCCCTGAATGCCAAAATGGGGGCAGTGGTCCAGAATCCCCTGCTGGGCAGCCTGATTTCCTTCCTGGTCGGTACCCTCGGATTGCTGGTGTATATCCTGATGAGCCGGGTTCCGCTTACCAATCTCTTCCAGGCTAAAACAGCACCTGGATTGGTCTGGATTGCCGGTTTGCTCGGCGCCTTTTATGTTACCGCTATCATTTTGCTGGTGCCCAGGCTGGGAGTGGCGCTGACATTCGGACTCGTGATTGCCGGACAGATGTTCGTCAGCATCCTTTTTGATCACTTCGGGCTCCTGGGAACCCCTGTTCATCCCATCAGCTGGATGCGATCCCTGGGTGTAGTTTTATTGATTGCAGGCGTATTGATCATTCGCAAATTTTAATAATATGAAACAATTGATAAAGGGTCTTCACCATGTTACCGCGATGGCAGATGACCCTCAAAAAAATCTTGATTTTTATGCGGGCATTCTGGGACTTCGGCTCGTCAAAAAGACCATCAATTTTGATGCTCCTGACGTATACCATTTCTATTATGGAGATGAGGATGGAAAACCTGGTACTATTCTGACTTTCTTCCCCTATAAAGGGCTGCACCGCGGCCGGCAGGGCAAAGGACAATTGACCACCACTTCTTTTTCTATCCCGGCCAACAGCCTGGGCTTCTGGACGGAACGTTTGAAACGTTTTAATATTCCCTTTTCCAATCCGCAGGAGCGCTTTGAGGAAGGCTTTATCTACCTGGAAGATCCGGACGGACTGGGTATTGAACTGATTGCCAACGACCGCGATACCAGACCCGGCTTTACTTATGGTCAGATTCCCCTGGAACACGCGGTGAAAGGTTTTCATAGCATCACCCTCAGTGAGGATGGTTATGAAAAAACCGCCGGCTTCCTGACTACTTACCTGAACCACCAGGCTGTTGCTGAACAAAGCAATCGCTTCCGGTTCAGTGCCAGTGGAAAAGTGGGCGATTTGGTAGACATCGTATGTGAACCGGACCGATTGAGAGGGCTGGGAGGCAGTGGAACGGTGCATCATGTTGCATTCGCAACCGATAATGACCAAACCATTCAGGAAATGCAGGAAAAACTGGCTTCTAAAGGGATGAATGTTACGACGGTACTGGACCGCCAGTATTTTCACAGCATCTATTTCCGGGAACCCGGAGGCGTTCTTTTTGAAGTGGCAACCTGTGATATAGGTTTCACTTATGATGAACCCCTGGAAGAACTGGGACAGGCACTTAAATTACCACCCTGGGAAGAAAAGAACAGGGGTCGCATTGAAAGTGGACTAGAACCCATCATCCTGGACTGGAAAAAATTCGTTTAAGCATGGAAGTTAAAAAGCATAGCAAACAAGTAGTAACTGATGGACTTCCTTTGGCATCAGCAGAAAGGATGATGATACTCTTGCATGGCCGGGGTGCATCCGCCGATTCCATTTTAACCTTGAAAGATCACCTGCTGGTGGATGGATTCGCCTTGCTGGCTCCACAGGCCACCAACAATACCTGGTATCCTTACAGTTTTATGGCACCGGTTGAACAGAATGAACCCTGGTTAAGCAGTGCTATTGAACTGCTGGAAAATTTGGTGGAGGATTGCCTGAAGGCAGGTATCAAACGGGAGCATATTCATTTGCTGGGCTTTTCACAGGGCGCCTGTCTGACCCTTGAGTTTGCAGCACGTACAGCTTCCCGTTATGGTTCTGTTACTGCGTTTACGGGTGGATTGATTGGAGAGAAAATTGATCGCTCCAATTACAAGGGGCAGTTTGAAGGAACACCTGTCTTTATTGGATGCAGCGACCGCGATATGCATGTACCGGTAGAGCGGGTGTATGCATCCACCAATATTCTAACTGAAATGGGCGCCCGGGTTACAGAAAAGATTTATCCGGGCATGGAGCATACCATCAATGAAGATGAGATCAATATCGTCAATCAGCTATTGAATGGTTCAGGTAAGGATAAATAGGTCCGGCAATTTTAAATTCCCGATTTTCCTATTATCTTGGCGGCTGAACCTAAACCGTCTTCATGAAAAAAACGGCGCTCGTATTAGTGCACCTTTTCCTATCGACTCTGCTCTTTGCCCAAAATCAGTCTGCCGATGGCGAAGGAACCAGCCAGGCCACTGCCCTCAAAAAAATTGACAAGGAGGCTGAATATGGCACCCACCTCGCGGTAAAACAAATCAGTTTCAGTACAGGCAAAGGACTGGATGGAATGCCTGTTGTGGTAGCAAATGAAAAAGGCTCAATTGATATGGTCTCAATTGGCTCCAATGTATTTATGGGGCATTTGCTTCCGTACAACAACTTTGTGCAATTGCGCGACTATGATTTCGAGGTGTTTTATAAAAACAAATTTCGAAGTCAGAAATATCCGCCAAGAAAAGTCTCACTTACTGATGATGCCATCTTCTTTGATGATAATTATGGACTCTTCTATGGTATGGAGGCAACCGAATCCGGACAGCGTTGCCGGTTCCTTTACAACTATCAATATGCAGATGCTAGATACCTGACCCGCCTTTTCTTCCATAGTTCCCAACCGGTGAAGGAACATAGTATTGAACTGGCAGTACCCTCCTGGCTGCAGCTCGAACTCATTGAGAAAAATTTTGATCCGGTGTATAAGATCAAAAAATCCAAACGTAAAGAAGGAGACCTGACTATTTATACCTATACAGCACAGAATCTTGGTCCGGTTAAACAGGAGCCGGCTGCACTGGCCCGACCTTTCTACCTGCCCCATGTGATTGTATCGATCAAAACCTTTAAATCGGATAATAAAACACATACTGTCTTTAATACGATGGACGACATGTATGGATGGTATAACCTGCTGTATAAAAAAGCAAAAAATGAAACAGCTTCCATTAAAGCGATCGTAGATAAAGAAGTACAGGGTAAAAAAACAGACGAAGAAAAAATCAGGGCCCTGTATTACTGGGTACAGGATAATATCAAATACATCGCGTTTGAAGAAGGCTATTCAGGGTTTATTCCCCATACGGTTCAGGATGTTTTCAAAAATAAGTATGGCGACTGTAAAGGGATGGCAAACCTGCTGACTGAAATGCTGAAGCTCGCCGGTTTTGATGCTCATTTTGCGTGGATTGGTACCCGTGAGATCCCCTACGACAGAAAGGAAGTGCTTTCACTATGTGTAGACAATCATGCGATATCTGTGTTGTATCATGGCGGCAAGACGTATTTTCTGGATGGCACGGAAAAGTATGCACCGCTGGGTGTGAATGCCTATCGCATCCAGGGTAAATCGGTACTGGTTGAGCATGGAGATCAGTACAAAATTGAAATGGTTCCACAGGCAAAACCGGAGGATAATACCATGGCAACCGCTGCCAGCCTGAAACTAAATGGCAACAAAATAACAGGCCATGTTAAGCTGACGTTTACCGGTGAGGCAAAAAACTTCTTTCACTATATCTACAATGCCATTCCTTCCAACAAAAGAAAAGAGTTTATAGCTACACTGATCGAACTCAATAACAGTGGTGCAGATGTGACCAATGTGAAGACCTCAGATTTCAGCAATCGGGATATTCCATTGGTGCTGGAGGGAGATGTAGAGATAGCCAACCGGGTCACAATCGTAGATAAAGACTGTTATACAAGTATTGACTTTTACCCGGCCAGCTTTGCCAGTTTTTCGCCGGATGAAAAAAGAAAAACGCCTATTGACCTGGATCGTGTACTGTATGCGACGGATACCATCCGGCTGGAACTGCCTGCAACGGCAAAGGTGAAATCCCTGCCTCCTGTTTTCGAAACCAGTTTTGCAGGAAACAGTATGAAAGCAGTTTACCAGCAGGAAAAAAATCAACTCATACTCACCAAGCAAATGAAATTAGAAGCACCGGTTATTCAACCTGCACAGTTTACTGAATGGAAAGCCT
>JAGKTB010000414.1:0-3675 GCA_018993145.1 Flavihumibacter sp. | reverse complement strand
TGGAAGTAGAAACAGAGGAAATGAGCAGGGAGTATAGTATTCATATTTCCGCAGATCCTGCCAATAGAAAACATTGCATTGTTGATCTGTCTGTGTATCGCACCATCTGGAAACGCTGGTTTGATCCGGATCCAACAGATGAATTGGTGGTAGCCAGCCTCAAAGAACTGGAAGCTTTCACCAATGATACGCAACGCTTTTATGGCTATGCCATCAATAAAGAACAAATCACTGACAGCTGTTACCTGTTTATGACAGCGCATGTAACCGATAGCACCAAATCGAAGGTTACCAAACAACTCTTTGATAGCCTAAGCCACTACATTCAGACACAGGAACAGGACTGGCATGGGCGACGCATTTTTTATGAGCAACCCGGAGACAGTTCTCAACTCAATATATTCACCGGAACAGTGGTAAACTGTTCCATGCCTACCAGTGCCGCTTTGGGCATTGGTCAGAAAAAACTTCCATCCGGGAAAGAACAACTCACTGCAGTCTATGAAGGTCCGTATAAAGATATTCACCTTGCTTATAAAGCGATGGATCAATATCGAAAAGATTATTCCCTGGTAGGACTTATGCTACCCTTCGAAGACTTTCTTTCCCCAGGATATGGTTATGCGCCGGATGATACTGTGAAAATAAAAATCTGTCTGCCTGTTTTGTAAATCCGTTTAGATGAAAAAGAAAACCCTATTTCTGCTTATTGCAGTGGTACTCACAGTTGTTATTGTATTGCTCGTCACGCTTTCAAAAACAGAAAGCTACGAAGTTCGTATAGGCTTATCCTTTAACAGAACATTGGAGCAATTACAGGATAGTACAAGGCGAAAAGCCTGGTTCAATTCAACTGTCAATGCTGAAAAAATTACTGTTGAGTCGGTTAGCAAAAATCCCTTGATCACCAGTTTGGTTTTCAAACAGGAAAACCGAGAGCAACTCTTTAACTGGATTGCGAGTCCCGAACCCGGCAATGAGTATTTCACCCTGCTGCGCCTTCAATACAAAACCAGCTGGTGGGATTGGCTCCGGGGTGGTAATGAACTGGAAAAACTGGCCATCGATAACACCAATCGACTGGAAGCATTTACAAAAGATGTTAAAGCATTTTACGGATACGAGATCCGAACAACCAATGTACAGGACAGTACCCTGCTTTACGGCACGCTTGTTACCAGTAAAGCAGACAGACCAGCAAACACGGTGCGTTTATTCAACCAACTCATCCAATATGCCCAGTCACAAAATGCAGATTTCAATGGCACTGCCATCTGCAATTTTGAAAACAAATCATCTGACTCTGTTTTGATAAAAGCCAGCATTGGAATTCGCAACCCTGCCGCCATTCCTGCAACTTCAATGTACCAGGTGAAGCGCATGCCGTATGGCAAAAATCTATTGGAAATGGATTATGTTGGTCCCTTTGGAGAAATCTCCAAAGGGTATCGTGCACTGGAACAATTCCGGGATGATCACAATTTTAAAAGTATGGCAATTCCTTACCAGGAGTATCCTGATCCGGGACAGCCCTACACAGACAGCCAACAGGTTACCCTTCGGTTATACTATCCCGTTTTTTAAAAGCACTTATTGAATAATGCGCAACTGGTTATTGTTTTCTGCAAGTACATAAGCGGTTTGACCTTTGATACGAATGGATTGAATTTTTCGAATCTCTCCACGGAACAAGGCCGGCTCATTAAATGCTGCCTTCCATTTATTATCAGCTATAGCTTGTAAGAGCAGCAATTGTCCTGCATCCTGCCGGCCTAACTCAATGGTTGGTCCATAGAAATTACCTCCGGCCAATACCAGTGGACTCGTGCCTTGAGTAGCATCCGCCACACAAAAGGTTCTTATAGGGAAATATTGGGAGGGTTCTGGTAATGCCTGCAGTTCGAAGTTTCCACTACCCTTATTGATGTACACGGCGTTGGCGAAATAATCTGCTTTGAAAACACGCGCTGCGGAGAGAGCTTCTTTGCCGATCAACTCTTCCAGGCTTGCCCTGGCAAAATTATCTGCCAGCAAATATTTCTTCTTGAGATACGGCAATTGTTTTTCCAGTTCCATTTTGCTGGGTAAAACCATTTCCTTCTCACCCAGGTAATACGTGATGAGTTGTTCGGTTTTGCCATTTTTATCAAAATCGGAATAATACATGCGCACCGGTTTATCGGGTGTTGCATTAAGCCGACTGTTAGTACCCTGGTTACCTGCTAGTATATCAGGTAAACCATCTCCATTTATATCTGCCACTTCCACTGCATTCCACCAGCCCAATTCTTTTCCAATGATTGATTTCTCCAGTTTATTGTTTCGGTTGAGCCAGGCAGTTATTTGTCCCCATTCGGCAGCAATCACCAGGTCATCTTTACCATCGCCATTGAGATCAGCCCATTGCGCGTTGGTTACAAAGCCGGCAAATTCCAAATCCGGTGCCCACTGCCTCGTCTGGTCTTCGAAACCATTTTGCCGATTATTTATAAGCAGATAAGAACGGGGAATATTTCCATAATCAGCAGGAACAGCACGACCACCAATAAATAAATCCACATATCCATCACCGTTAATATCTGAGGCAACTACTGTAGATGCAGTCAGTTGAATGGAATCAAAAGCAGTTGGCTGTTTTTCAAAACTTCCCTTTTTGTTATTGAGATATAAACGGGGTTGGTTCATGGGACTGGTGCGACTGAACTCATTTCCTCCACTGGCCACCACAAGGTCAGGATACCCATCCTTGTTTACATCGAGAAAACAGGCAGCTATATCTTCATGGGCGCTATCCTGTTGGAATGCCGGTATCATCTGTTTGGTAAAGCTCCCTGTTGCCTGTTGCAGGAATGGCTGTGCCGGCTGATTGCGTGCCCCGCCAATAAAGAGATCATCCAACCGATCGCCATTGATATCCTGAACTGCCAGAGCCGGACCTTCAGTGGTAAAGGTATGCGGCAGCAGGGGATCGCGGTTAAACTCTATGTAAGGGTTTTCTTTGTGCGTGAAATTTATTCCGGTTGCTGCTGTAATCTCTTCAAAACCTTTAAAGGGAAATTTCCGGGCAGGTCGCAACAATTGCTTATCCAGTACAGGCAATTCTTTTTTCCATTCAAATTGAAGGCGCATGGAATCAGCCTGCAGGTTGATTCGCTGATACCGAAGATCTGGCCAGATCAGCAAGGCGGAATCAGTCGTACGGTTACCCAGGCTAAGCTGCAAAGGAATTTCCATGGAAGACTGAAATCCATGCACCGGATGTTTCTCAAAACTCAATATCTCATCACCACAGAAAACCCGTATACGTGCACCAAGTGCATTTCTGTTGAGTGAATCACCGGCAAGGGTAACCGAAAAACTCTTTTCCTGCTGCTGCCTGATATGCTGATTGCGATAAACCAGCGGTGCATCATTCACATTGTTCACTACAATATCAAGGTCGCCATCATTATCCAGATCCGCATATATGGCACCGTTGGAAAAACTAAGCGGATTGGCGGAGACAGAGTCTGTCCAGTCGCGGAATTGCAATCCGCCCCCATTTCTGAAGAACTTATTTTTCAGTTTGATTTGCGGAAACTGGTCAATCACCGCCTGATCATTTTCTTTCAGGTCACCCGTTTCAATTTTTTGCTGCATGACATCGTTGGAAATAAAATTCACATAATCGATATC
>JAGKTB010000044.1:0-5581 GCA_018993145.1 Flavihumibacter sp. | reverse complement strand
ATGGCCTGAATTCAGACCTGAAGAGTGGGGCAATCAAAGTATTTTTTCATTTAAGCAGGACACCCGCTTACTGGGGGTAAAAATCGTACCCATGGGTGGCCAGTTTATGAAAGAAGTATTTGAAAAGCATAACCTCACCGTTGAAGGAATCGACTGGTACCTGCCGCATCTTTCTTCTGAATATTTCAGGGAGCGTATTGCGGAAGAGCAGGAAAAAATCGGACTCCTGTTCCCCCAGGAGAAATGGTTTACCAATCTTACCCGGGTGGGTAATGTGGGAAGTGTGTCGCCTTACCTGATGCTGGAAGAATTATTCAATACCGGACAGTTGAAAAAAGGTCAGAAGATCCTGGTGATGATTCCAGAGAGTGCCCGCTTTACTTATATCTATGCGCATTTTACTGTAGTATGATATGAAAAAGGAAGAAGTACCACACGATAAAAAAATCATACATGGGGAAGATAATTCTCTTGTAAAAGTGTTGTACGTAACCGATCAGCAGGGCAATTATGAAACTACCCAATATGAAGGTTGGGAAGCAGAAAACCTGGCAATGAGCCAGGCCTGGGATGATATTGACGAACGAATTGCCCAAACCCGGGAAAAAGTAATCCGGGGAGAAGTAAGTCCGATTGCCTATTTCATGGAAAAAAACCTGATGGATTTGCCTACGCTTGCAAGTTATGTGGGGAGCTGGAAGTTTTTTGTCAAAAAACACCTGACTCCTTCGGGGTTTAAAAAACTCACTGCTTCCAAACTAAAAAAATATGCAGATATCTTCAATATCCCTGTTGAAGAACTAACTCATTTCAAAGGGTGAACCAGTTGCCCCTGAACACATGAAAATCGAAAACTTTCAACATAAACAGTCGGCGCATTGTGAAAGCGGTGTAACCCTTGGACTCCTGCAGCACTACGGAATAAAATTATCCGAGCCCCTGATCTTTGGGATCGGTGCCGGCTATTTTTTCGGTCACCTTCCTTTTGTAAAAGTCAGTGGTGTTCCGGGAACTACCTTCCGGATCTGGCCGGGGTATATTTTTAAAAGGGTTTGTAAAGAACTCGGTGTAAAGATGAAAGTGGAATCCTTTTCCGGTAAGGAGAAGGGCATGCGGGCACTGGATACTGCATTGAAAGCCGGCCGGCCGGTAGGAATGCAAACCAGTGTTTTTTACCTGAGTTATTTTCCTCCTGCTTATCGGTTTCATTTCAATGGACATAACCTGATCGCTTATGGAAAAGAAGGAGATGACTACCTGATCAGCGATCCTGTGATGGAAACCGTAACCCGATTGTCTGCGGCAGATCTTGAAAAAGCAAGATTTGCAAAAGGCTTCCCGGCTCCCAATGGACGCATGTATTATCCGGTACTGACCAAACCTGATTTTGATCTCCCTAATGCAATCCGGCGCGGTATTAAAAAAACCTGCTGGTTTATGTTAAGTTCTCCGCCGCCTTTTTTTGGAATTCATGGCATCCGGTTCCTGGGACGTAAAATCAAAAAATACCCTGAGAAACTGGAACCCAGAAGGGCCGCTTTATTTGTGGGAAACATTATCCGGATGCAGGAAGAGATTGGTACCGGAGGAGGTGGATTCCGGTTTTTATATGCGGCTTTTTTACAGGAAGCTGCCCAGCACCTCAATGCTCCTGCTTTGCTGGAAGCATCCAATGAGATGACCCGTATTGGTGATGCCTGGAGGAATTTTGCCTTTGCGGCTGCCCGGGTGATGAAAGACCGGTCTGGTAATCTTGCATCCTACGACGAACTGGGCGAAATGCTGATCCAGTTGGGAGATCGGGAGAAACAATTTTTTACTCATCTTAAAACACTGGTCTGATCAGCATGCTTCAGATTCAGCAGTTGGAGAAGACCTATAAAAATGCAGCAGAACCTTCTCTGCAGGGATTGTCATTACAGTTTTCCGATAAAAGCATCGCCGGATTACTGGGCCCTAACGGTGCCGGTAAAACGACAACGATTTCCATCTTATGTGGATTGGTAAAAGCAGACGCCGGTAAGGCTTTTCTGCTTGGCATGGATGTGGAAAAGGAAAGAGAAGCTATCAAAAGAAGAATAGGAGTGGTGCCTCAATCCATTGCGCTTTATCCCACATTAACGGCAATGGAAAACCTGCAATATATTGGCATGTTATATGGATTGGGTAGTTCCTTACTTAAAGAACGAATCAATCAGTACCTGCAGTTGTTCGGGTTGGAAAAAAGTGCGCATAAGGCTATCCGCTATTATTCCGGCGGAATGAAAAGAAGGGCTAATATCATTGCCTCTTTATTGCATGAGCCAGAATTGCTGATCCTGGATGAACCAACTGCCGGAGTGGATGTACAGTCGCGAAATATGATCCTGCAATTCCTGACTGAATACAATAAACTGGGGCATGGTATTATTTATACCTCTCACCTGCTGGAAGAGGCCCAGCAGCTTTGTGATGAAATCGCCATAATAGATCATGGACGGCTGGTGGTACAGGGCAAGCCTGTGGAATTGATGCAGGAACAGCAGGCGCAAAGTCTGGAGCAGGTATTTTTACAATTAACGGGCAGCAGCCTTCGCGACTGATATGAGAAAGATCCTGGCCACTTTCATAAATGAGAGCAGATTGTTTGCCAAAGACCTGGCAGGCATGGCCCTGTTATTTCTGATGCCACTGGCGCTTACAGTATTGATGGCCCTGATCCAGGATGCTCCCTTTCGGGAATACCAGGATATCCGCTTTGAAATTCTTTGGGTGGATGAGGATGGTGGGAAAATGGCCAGGCAATTGGGCGCGGAGCTAGAGGCTATCCCTCAGTTTGTCTTAATTAGAACATTGAATGATCAATTACTAACTGCTGACAAGGCCCAGGAACTTGTGCATAAGGGCAGCTATAAACTGGCGGTAATTGTACCACAGGGAGTATCTGCAGAAGTTGCGAACAGTGCCAACCAGGTGGCCAACGAGCTGGGAGCCAAACTGGGAGCCCCCGGAAAACTACCTCAAAGAGAAAGCCGTAAGGTGGCCCTGGAAATCTATTTTGATCCGGTGATCAAACAGGCGATGAAACTCTCCCTCCTGAATGCGTTGGAAAAGCAGGTTACCAGAATTCAGGCGGAGATTATACTGGCAAGATTAGAAAACCGCCTGGATGAGCAGGCCGCAGATAGTTCGGGTCCCGGCCTCCGGTTACAGGAAAAATTACAGGCCGTTCAACTTCGGGAAATATCCAGCGGCCAAAATAAGACTACCCAATTAACTACCAATTCTGTTCAGCACAATGTTCCAGCCTGGGCGTTGTTCGGCTTGTTTTTTATCATTATCCCAATTGCAGGCAATTTCATACGGGAACGGGAAGATGGAAGCCTAATGCGTATCAAGATGATTCCCGGATCCTCTTTTACTATTCTGCTTGGGAAACTGGGCTTCTATATTGTATTGGGTATGCTGCAGTTTTTTATCATGCTGGCAGCAGGTGCGTTATTAATGCCTTTATTGGGGCTGGATTCTTTACAAATTGGCAATGCTATTGGATCTCTGTTCCTGACAGTGTTGGTGGTAGCGGCCACTGCAACAGCCTACGGGGTGTTGATCGGATCTGTCTTTCAGACCCCTAACCAGGCACTTCCATTTGGCGCCATCTCCATTGTAATTCTTTCTGCTATTGGTGGAATCTGGGTGCCAGTTGAAATTTTACCGGCAGGTTTACAGCAATTGGCTAAATTATCTCCCTTGCATTGGGCATTGGATGCCATCAATGAGTTGTTTCTACGTTCCGGGTTCATCCTGACTGTCTGGAAACAATTGATAATACTCCTGGTTTTTGCACTCCTCTTCTTTCTGATTGCCGGTATTACGGAATCCCGCCGCCGTCGCTGATTGCGAAATTATTATCTCTTCCTTCTCATTTTTTAACGGTCTACGCGAACTAGACAAGAATTATTAATTTATCTGTATTCTTTTGTTAATTTTTAAAGAAGTATTCCTATTTTGTTAAAAAATTGGTCAAGGCTCTGATTTTTTTCGATTAACCCAACATGAATTCGATCAAAAAGAGGATCATTAAACAACTTTATTTCGGAAAGACCCTTTCGGGTACCGATTTGTCGGAGCGCATTCAAAGGAGCTTACCGGTAACCAATAAGTTGTTGAATGAACTGAAGCTGGCAGGAGATGTGATAGAATTGGGCTATGCGCCTTCAACCGGGGGCAGAAGGCCCATGATGTATTCACTGAATAAGCAGTATGGATACATCGTATCGATTGCCATGGATCAGTTATTTACCCGAATCGGTATCCTGAATATGGAGCATTCATTTGTTACTCCGGTTGAGCGCCATGCCCTTAACCTGGAAACCGAGCCGGAGGCATTAACAAAGCTGATCAGCCTAGTGGATCAACATATTCAATTATCCGGCATTGATCGGGACCGGATTCTTGGAGTTGGTATTGGAATGCCTGGATTTATTGACCTGGAAAAAGGCATCAACTATTCATTTTTCCGTACTGAAACTGGAAGCATACGCCAGAAATTAGAAGACCAGCTGCACCTGCCTGTTTACCTGGATAATGATTCCAGTCTGGTTGCGTTGGCTGAATACCGGTTTGGAGCAGCCCGCAACAAGAAAAATGTGATGGTGGTGAACATCAGTTGGGGGGTTGGTTTGGGAATGGTGCTTAATGGAGAGTTATTCCGCGGGCACAATGGTTTTGCGGGTGAGTTCAGCCATATTCCCATCTTCAGCAGCAATAAACTCTGCAGCTGTGGCAAAACGGGTTGTTTGGAAACAGAAGCATCCCTGCTGGTTTTAGTTGAAAAAGCAGTGAGAGGTATCCAGGAAGGCAAGATCACCAACTTGCCACGCATATCTCTTGAGCAACCGGAAGAAGCCTGTTCGGCTATCATCCAAATGGCATTGAAGGGCGATAAATTTTGTATTGAATTATTATACGAGATAGGCTATAATATAGGAAGAGGAATCGCTATCCTGATACATATCCTCAACCCGGAACTGATCATTCTTAGTGGCAGGGGGGCAGCTGCAGGCAAGTTATGGTTTGCCCCTATCCAGCAGGCGATCAACGAACACTCCATTCCCCGCCTGGCTGAACACACATCTGTTGAAGTATCCACAGTGGGAAATAAAGATGAACTCTATGGCGCTGCGGCCCTGGTAATGGAACATTTTGACCGGGAGACCAAGAAAAAGAACAGAACTGTTGGACTGCTTAACCCTATTACAACCGGAATTTATAATTAAACATAAACTCAACTGCAATGAAAAGAACAACGGTTCGAATGCTTTTGCTATTGTTTCTGAGTGTATTCTCGGCATATGCCATCGCTCAGCAAAAAAGGACGGTGACAGGTACCGTTCTTGATGAACAAGGGGCTCCCATTTCAGGGGCTACTTTTGTCGTTAAAGGATCCCGCGCAGGTGGCGCTACCGATGTGCAGGGAACTTTTACTATTAGTTTAACCAGTGATGCACCACTGGTATTCAGTGCTGTTGGTTTTCTTTCAAAAGAAGTTCCAACTGCCGGCGTAACTGAATTGCGAGTTGTTCTTCAGAAGGACGACAAA
>JAGKTB010000413.1:0-3601 GCA_018993145.1 Flavihumibacter sp. | reverse complement strand
AAGACAAGGAGGGCATAGGAAGTAACAATACCACCCGGGGACGGGATGCTAAATCCTGGTATTTTTTAATCAGTGCTTGCAGGTCTTTATTAAATTCTTTTAAAAAAGGCCGGTTGACCGCCTTACTATCATTTGTTCCCAGTTTGATGAAAACAATATCCGGCTGAAACTCCAGTGATTGCTGAAATTGCGCACTTTCCCAATAAGGTTTATTGCCATTTTTTAACAACGTAGTTCCGCCCAGGCCAAAATTTCGTACGATATAATCTGCACCAAGCATGGATTGGAGCTGGGCGGGATAACTGTTTTTTTCCCGATTAACAACTCCGGAACCGTATGTAATACTATTACCAACGCAAGCGATCCGAATGGGTACCGCAAATCCCGCTAATACGAACAAACAACCAGCCAGAAGGCAGCTCAGGTATTTAAGTGATAACATGGGCAGATTTTATTTTAAAGGTTTTGAAGTGGCCAATGCAATCACTCTCCCTTCCTTGCCTACGGCATTGTAAAAATGATAGACCGTTCCTTTCCAGTTTACCACCATGGGCTTGTGAGCATAGGTTTCATCGTAAGGTTCCGAAGACTCCACAAGGTTGTCTCCCTCCCATTCGGTCCAATTCTCCAGGTCATAGGAACAGGCAAAACGTTCAAAAGCGCCAGGTCTGTCGGGCCAGAATGCACCAAAATAAAATAGCACATAAAGGTCTCCCATCTTGATCAGTTGTGCATCCCCGCAGATACTACCTTTGATTTTTCTTGAAATGATTGGGCCCTTTTCCAACCGGGTCCAGGTTTTCAGATCTTTCGAGCCCGCCATAGCTATACTTTCATATTTCGCGGTATCGCCTGCTGCATTGTAAAACATCAGGAAAGGATACCCCCGGAGCTGATCCGGATCTTCTATAATCGTGGATTTAAAAATCGTACCGTTATCATACCAACGGGCATCCTTGTCCGAAGCAGCCAGCACAGGCTGTTCCAACCTTTTCCATTCGATTGGTTCAGTTGGATTTTTCGCATAGGCGATACCGGTACCCAACCGGCCTGCTTCATACCCTTTCTCCGATCCTCCGAGGTAAGACATCCAATAGTTGCCGTTATAGGACTGAGGAGTATAGGTCCCGTCCCAACTAATATCCAGCAACCCCAGGTAACCCGCTTTCTGCTGGGCATCCCAACCAGAATTGGTAAACGAAAGCAATCGCCCCCTGGTAGTCCATTGTAATAGATCCGGGCTTTCAGCCAGCCAGGTTTCATAGCCTCTCCCATCAAATACGATATAGGTCATAAACCACTTGCCCTCCCATTGAAAGATAGTTGGACTGTCAATCATTTTTGTAGTATCCGGATGTCTGAATACCACCCCGTATTTATACGGGGTCTTAATTTTCTCATAAACCGAATCCATGGTAGCTGCTTCCACCTTAACAGGCTTTGGAGAATGGCAGGAGACCAGAAAAAACAAAACACCGGTTATAAGCAGTCGCATAGATCTTTTTCAGTTTATCATTAAATTATGTAAATTCCAATTACTCTGATTCGTGCATTCTTCCCTTCTCTAATTCTTTTTTAACATGAAGATGCGATTTCAACAGCTCGTATTGTGCAGTTTATTCCTTTTCATACAGAGCCTCTTTATTTCCTGCAAAGAGAATGCACAGCAGGATACGTATAGTCAGTATGAAGATAGTTCGGCCATCGCCTATGGCCCCTATCGAATTTTAAAACTCCCGATTACCAAAGGAGTAACCATCCAAAATCCGATTCAGATCAGTGCTGGTCCGGGCGGATTTATCTATGCCGCCAATGCTTCAGGTGCTATTTACCGCCTGCTGGATTCAAACGCCGATGGCATAGAAGATGAAGCAGGTTTGTATTGTTCAGTTGCGGATAATGGGTTGCATAATCCAGGTGGGTTTGCCTTCCGAGGGGATACGATTTTTATTGGCACCCGGGAAGAAATCAGGGCGTATGTAGACCTGGACAAGGATGGCAAGGCCGATAGCAGCTGGACTTTTTTCAGGGATATTCCACAAAGCGAACATCCCTATGAATGGATCAGCGGATTGTGTTTTGGAAAAGACAATTGTTTATATGGAGCAGTAACGACAGACTCCTGGAATGCAGGCGCTTCACCAGATCCCAACGGATACCGGGGTTCAATTCTAAAAATTTCCCCTGATGGGAAACAGGCAGAGCGACTGGCAACAGGAATCCGATCGGTTTATGGAATGAGCTTTCATCCGGATGGTGATCTATATTTTGCTGATAATGAAGGCGGCGGTAATCGGACGGAAGAATTAAACCGGTTGGTACCTGGAAAGTTCTATGGGCATAATGCTAAAAAGTACAAACCCACTGATTCTACCGAAAAACCGGTTTTGTCCTTCCAAATGGAATTGGCTCCGAGTGGAATCGAGTTTAATTCAACGGAAAATGATTTTGGCGGAACAGCCGGTGATTTATTTGTCGCGTTTTACGGGCCGGCTGAACGTTGGAAAAGAGGAGGTATTGCAAGAGTACGGATTTCAAAAGCAGAATCGGGTCAGATAGACCTTTTTGAATATCCCGTGGCTGATATTCCCAAATTAAGCGACCTAACTTTTGGCAAAGATGGGTCACTTTATGCAGCCACACATGGAGTTGCGGATTACTGGTATAATCCGATCCAGGAAAGCTCCGGAGGTTTTTATAAACTAGTATATGACCCACAACTAAAAGTCAAAACTCAACAGCAACGATCTGTAAAACAGGAAACATTCAGCAGCATTTCTCTGGAGAAAGGAAAAGACCTGTACAAAATCACTGCCTGTTTTGCCTGCCATGCAACTGAAGACGGACAGGAGTTGTTGGGACCAACATTGAAAGGTCTTGGCAATCGCATGTCGCGCGAAGAAATCTATGAATCCATCATGAATCCTTCAGCGATCATCAAACCCAGTATGGAAGGAACAAAAATCACTTTAAAAAATGGCAAGGCACTACTGGGAAGAATTGTGAATGCCGATGAACAACAATTTGATTTGATGTTGATTGGCAACCAGGTAGTACAGGTAAAACGTACTGAAATTGCAATCTTTGAAACACAGAAAAAATCATTAATGTACGAGGGCTTAATAAAAAATTTACCCAAAGCAGATCAGGAAAGTTTACTGGATTATTTACAAAGTCTGAAGTGAAAGATCCTGCTTTTGATAAGTACCGATAGTTTACAATCACTTAATAAACGAGAATAAAAAATAGTTGCATTTTGCATCAACAAATAGTTGATGCTATTACTGTTTAAACATAAAATAAAAAAACTTACGCAAACGATTGCCTTTCCGGAATCACATTAAAATTTGCAATTTTCAAATGAACTGACTGCCCGTGGATCTTTTAACAGAGATAAAACAATCAAACGAATTCGCCTTTAAAGAAGCGTTTCTTAAATGGCATCCCAAGGTTTTTGCCTACCATTACGGAAAAACCGGAGACAAGTCATTTTCGGAAGAATGTTGTCAGTTATGTTTTATAAAACTTTGGGAGTTCAGACATACCTTGAAACTGGAGATTCCTTTTGACCGACAACTGTTTCAAATAAGATCGGAAGAGC
>JAGKTB010000043.1:0-3645 GCA_018993145.1 Flavihumibacter sp. | reverse complement strand
TTAGCCAGGAATCCGAATACCAGGTTGAGCAGGGTGAAGAGGTTGGGAATTTGTTTCATGTTATCGGTTAGCGGTGGGCGTTAGTTTATTTGGATTTCATCAAACGTTCGATATCATCAGCAGTGATGGGGATATTGGCCATGAGGTCTTTATTCCCTCCGCGTGTGATCCAGAAATTATTTTCAATGCGTATTCCCATTTTTTCTTCTTCAATGTAGATGCCGGGTTCAATGGTGAATACCATCCCTGCTTTAATAGGTTCAGTGCGGGTTCCGAGATCATGCACATCCAGTCCCAGGTGATGAGAAATACCATGGTACAGGTATTTTCTGTACGCGCGGTTTTCAGGGTCTTCGTTTTTGACATCTTCTTTTTTCAGCAGGCCAATCTTGATGAATTGTTTGGTGGCTTCCTCTCCTACTTTATCGGTGTATTGTAAAACAGTGATACCGGGCTTGAGAATGGACTTGGCATAGTTGTGCAAATGCAGACAGGCATTGTACACTTCTTTCTGACGCTTGGTGAATTTACCATTCACAGGAATGGTGCGTGTAAGGTCTGCATTGTATCCACCATATTCAGCACCGAAATCCATCAGCAGGAGTTCACCGTCGAGGCATTCGCGGCTATTCTCTACATAGTGGAGGGTACGGGCACGATCTCCACTTGCGATGATGCTACCATAAGCCGGACCAACAGATCGGTTGCGCAGGAATTCATGGTAGATCTCTGCTTCAATTTCATATTCCATCACACCGGGCTTCACGAATCCGAGCAGGCGGCGGAAGGTTTTTTCGGTGATGTCGATTGCCTGTTGAATAACTGCAATTTCCTGGGGAGTTTTAATCGCCCTGAGTTCTTTCATGATGCGCGCCGAACGTTTGTAGTTGTGCAAGGGATAGCGACGCTTCATCTCTTCTGCATACCGATAATCGCGAACCGGCACCAGGTTGGCCTTGCGATCATTTTCATTGGTGTTCAGGTAAATGGTATCAGCCAGGTGTATCATGGGTTGTAGCACCGCATCCAGGCTATCCAGCCAGATAATGCTTTTAATGCCGGAGATAGCAGTGGCCTCCTGTTTGCGCAGGCGGTGACCATCCCATTTTTCTTTCAGTTCATTCGGACGAACCAGTACCAGTACCTCGCGCATAGCAGGGTCTGGATGAAAAGGCGCCAGGAGCAGCATGGTATCTTCCTGCTGGATGCCGGTCAGCCAGTATAGGTCGGAGTTTTGTTTGAAGGGGTACAGGGCATCTCCATTCGTTGGCAACTCATCATTGCTGTTGAAGATGGCGATGGACATGGGGTCCATAGCTTTGACAAAGCGTTTGCGGTTCTGTATAAAGATGTTGGAATCTAATGGGAGGTGTTTCATGTACTTAATTTTCAGGGCTCTAAAAATAAGCCTGATTTTATTTATGGGTCTAAAATTCTGCTTTTCTGTTAAAGATGGGGCGTGCTTCAGAATTTGCAAAATATAGGTAATCTCTAATACTAACAGTCGTTAGTTTGAATAAATCAAAATTTAATCGTTTTTGTTTTTGATGTTTTTTAATGAAAGAGGTCTTTTTTTAAACAAAACCATATGCGTACACCTGACACATTGTTATGCGAACTAAGGGTCAACTCTTAGATTTGTCCGCAGAAACGCTTGCATACTATGTCAGTACCTACCATCTTTTTCCCTGGTGATCAGCTGATTTCAATGGGACTCAAACTCAGCGACCAGGTGCATTACCAATCCGAGCCTGAAGAATTAGTTGAAGATACCCTGCGATTAGACCAGGGAACGTTAAACGATACCGGTGCACTGGTGATTGAGACCGGGGAGTTTACAGGTCGTAGTCCAAAAGATAAATTCATTGTGCAGGATGAGATCAGTGAAGGATCTGTTCACTGGAATGAGTTCAACCTGCCCATACATGAGGAATACTTTTTTGCAGTTAAAAAGCAGATCACGGATTATCTGAGTGAGCGTCCGGAGATCTGGGTAAGAGATGCATTTGCCTGTGCGGATCCGCGCTACCGGATGGCAATCCGGGTGGTGAATGAACATCCGGCGATCAATTTGTTTGCCTACAATATGTTCATTCGTCCGACTGAGGAAGAACTGGAGAATTTTGAACCGGAGTGGACGATTTTATCAGCTCCGGGATTGCGCTTAGATCCTGTTCAGTCCGGCACCCGTCAGCACAATGCTGCCATCATCTCCTTTAAGTACAAGACCGTTTTGATTGCTGGAACCGGTTATACCGGCGAAACCAAAAAAGGCATTTTCACGGTACTGAATTTTATCCTGCCCAAAGACCATAATGTGCTGAGCATGCATTGTTCTGCGAATATGGGAGAGCAGGGTGATACTGCGTTGTTCTTTGGACTGAGTGGAACCGGAAAAACCACCCTGAGTGCAGATCCTGCCCGCCGGTTGATTGGTGATGATGAACATGGCTGGAGTGATACCACCATCTTCAATTTTGAGGGAGGCTGTTATGCCAAATGTATCAACCTGAGTGAAGAGAAAGAACCCCAGATATTCAGTGCTATCCGTCCGGGTGCACTGGTAGAAAATACCCGTTTTTATCCTGGTACCCGCACCATCAATTTTGATGATGGATCTATCACTGAAAACACCCGTGTTTCCTATCCGCTGGATTATATCAACAATGCGCTGGAGCCATCTGTTGGTCCGGCTCCAAAGAATATTTTCTTTTTGACCTGTGATGCTTATGGGGTATTGCCTCCTATATCGCGACTGAGTCCGGAGCAGGCCATGTACCAGTTTATATCTGGTTATACTGCCAAGGTAGCCGGAACAGAAGCAGGCGTAACAGAACCTAAAGCGACCTTCAGTGCCTGCTTTGGAGCACCCTTTATTCCGTTGCACCCAGCTTTGTATGCAGAGATGCTGGGAGAAAAGATGCGTTCGGGAGAAGTGAATGTGTGGATGGTGAATACAGGCTGGACAGGTGGTCCGTATGGAATAGGCAACCGCATCAAGTTGGGTTATACCCGGGCGATGATTTCAGCTGCTTTAGATGGTAGCCTGGATGCTGTGGAAACAGTGGTGCATCCGGTATTTGGTATGAAGATGCCGGTTCGCTGTGCAGGAGTGCCTTCCGAGTTGCTGGATCCCCGCAAGACCTGGGCTGATCCTGCTGCTTATGATGAAAAGGCAGAGGAACTGGCGAAACGATTTATTAACAACTTTAAAAAATACGAAGCAGGTACACCGGCCTCCATCCTGGCAGCCGGACCCAAACTGCGCTTCTAACAATTTTCGGTCTCAACGTTGCTTGCAGTCCGCCCTGGTCCCAGGGCGGTTTTTTTTAGATTTAACGCTTTGCTAGAAGCTAAGAGCTTTCAAATTGCGTTATTTTGGAAAAACACTGAGGAAAATGGTTTGGGCAATTTTGATGAATCTTTTTTTGATCCTGCCGGCAAAGGAAAGTGAAGCTAAAGATGCAGATTCTATCAACTGGAGGAACCGGAGAACACTGACCTGGTCTGATTTTAAAGCAGCGCCTGTACAAACAGCTCCCAATGCGGCGTTGACCAGCACATCGATTCTCATAAATTACCGGTATAATGATGAATCCCTTCAGTTCAATCTGATTTGTGTGTTTTATCCGCATAAGATCGGAA
>JAGKTB010000412.1:0-4062 GCA_018993145.1 Flavihumibacter sp. | reverse complement strand
AACCCTTTCTCGAAACGTGTAACCTGCTGTCCCGGAATTCCATAGTTACCGCCAGCGATCAGACCATTATTGGTTTCAGTCACTTCATTTTTAGCAGTGGTGAAATTCACATAGGTGTTGATCTTGAAATTCTTACCAATTGTTTCATTATAATTCAGGTTCAGGTCTATCCCGTTGGTGCGGGTTGTTCCAATATTCGCAGTTGGCAGAGCAGCTGTTCCCAGGTAAAGTGAAAGTGTTGGGTTGAAGAGCAGGCCGCTGATGTTTTTCTGATAATAATCGGCTGATAAGCTCAATTTGTTATTCAGGATGGCGATATCAAATCCGTAGTTCTGCTGAACCTGTTTTTCCCAACCCAGGGCATCGTTGCGGAAAGAGGCGATAGTTGCTCCAATAGAAGTGGCATTCTCACCAAATGTATAACCGGCATTCTGACCTAACCCGTAGGAGTAAACGACGTTGGAGATGCGCTGGAATTGTGGGCTAACATTTTCGTTTCCGGTAACACCATAACTTCCGCGGATCTTCAGGTGATTGATAAGGTTGCTATTGAAGAACTCTTCATTGCTAACCACCCATCCGAGTGATCCCGCATAGAAATTTGCGAATTTATTCGCAGGACCGAAAGCATAGGATCCATCCCGGCGGGCGGTAAAGCTTACCAGGTATTTGTTATCGTAATCGTAGTTAAGTCTTCCGAAATAGGAAAGGTTACGGCGCTCATATTGAAAGCTTCCTGCTCCAAGGCCATTATTAACTGCCTGTCCTGTTGCCGCAGAAATGTCAGCAAACTCCCAGGAGTTAAAGGGAACATCCTGACGGGAAGCATCCAGACCGTTTCCGGTTATTTTAGCTACCGACATACCCACTACCGCGTCAAAATTATGCACGTCGTTCAGTTGCCAGTTATAACTGGCGAAGTTTTCCCAGGTATAATTGTAATAGGTGTTTTTGTACTCTGATACACTGTTATGCGCTCCGGGTCTGGGTGTGCCATCCGCATTGAGCGTAGAATTGATATGACCTGCTCCATAAAATGCAAGCGGGAAGAAATTCTTACCCACCACATTGGTATAGGTGTAACCGTAACGGGAAGTCAGGTTCAGGTTTTTAATCGGAGAATATGTCAACTCCAGTTTACCGTAAAGTTTGTTTGTGTTGGACTTATTGTACGTGTCTGCCAGCTGGGTCAGCGGGTTGAAGATCTCGGAGAGAATATTCGGGCTGGTGGCATATCGCCCATACACATTCGGGTTCGTATTGAAGATCGGTGTAGTGGGATCAAAGTTCAGCGCGTTGGAGATCACACCGTTAATGGAGTTTTCAGGAACTCCGGAACCGCGAATGTTCACGAAACTGGTGTTAGCTGTGAATTTCAGTTTGGAGCTCAGGTTGTAGGTAATATTGGAAGTGGCGTTGATCCTTCTGAAAAAAGATTTATCGCCGCCGCCTACAATACCATCCTGGTTCAGGAAAGAACCGGAGAGAAAGTAGGTGAGCTTTTCGGAACCTCCGCGGGCAGTCAGCGCGTGCGACTGAATAGGTGCTCTTTTGAAGATCTGGTCCTGCCAATCCGTTCCTTTTCCAAGTACACTCAGGTCGGGGAAGATGAGATCACCGCCACTGGCTACTGAACCTTCATTTACGATGGCTCCGTATTCGGTAGCATTGAGTACCCCGATTTTACTGAATACTTCCTGGATACCGTAGTTTCCATTGTAGGCAAACTCTGTTTTCTGGTTCCGGCGCCCTGATTTGGTGGTTACCAGGATCACCCCGTTGCCACCCTTCACACCATAGATGGAAGTGGTTGCGGCATCTTTCAGTACGTTAATGGATTCAATATCGGCAGGTGGAATAGAGTTCAGATCGTCCAGGGTCTGGATGGATCCGTCCACAATAACCACCGGATCGGTACCGGTATAGGAGGGAATACCGCGTATCAGCACTGTAGGTTTGGCGCCAGGAGTACCCGGAGAGATTACGGTAACCCCGGATGCCCGACCCTGAATCGCATCTTCAGCCCGAACAGGACGCAGCTTTTCAATTTCCTTTTCTTTTACAGTGGCAATGGCACCGGAAATCTTGGTCACTTTCTGGGTTCCATAACCTACCACTACCACCTCGTCCATCTGGCCAGACTGCGGCATCAGTGTGATGCTAAGTATCGAGCCGGTAATCCGAACTTCCTGTTCAGTAAAGTTTAAAGAGGAAATGGTGAGGGCGGATGCGGAAGCAGGTACTTCCAGGGAGAAATTGCCGTTCTCATCGGTGCTTGTTCCCTGGGTACTACCTTTCACCAGGACAGAAGCGTTGGGAACTGGATTTCCTTTGTCGTCAGTTACCCGTCCGGTTACGGGTTTGGTTTGAGAGAAGCCGATCACTGCCAGCAGCAGCCCGACCCAGAGTAGCAATACTCGTCGCAGCACTTTTTTCATATGCAAGCTAATTTTAATTAATGCCCGTTAAATGCGGGAGGTTAAATCTAAACAGACAAATCGCCGCAGACAAGCAAACCTCTACAACACAACTACATCAATCATGATCAGTTGATTGATAATCAATGGAAATCGACTACATCATGACTACATCAATTCAATTTTGTATGTTTATATGATGAAAAAATGTTGGTGGTTACTGGGATTGTTTTTCACAGCGAAAGCATGGTCGCAGAATACGATCGGCCTGCCCAGGATCATCAATTATACAAAGACAGATTTTCGAGGAGGTGCCCAAACCTGGGATATCCGGCAGGATTCAGCCGGCCGTATCTATTTTGCCAACAATGAGGGGCTGCTAACTTTTGATGGCAGGTTCTGGAAGGATTATGCGCTCCCCAATAAAACCATGTTACGTTCCCATGGCCCTCGATGAAAACAGGGTGTATGTGGGTGGTCGGGGAGAGTTGGGGTATTTTAGTCCGGGTAAGGGGGGCCAATTGGCATACCATTCCTTGCTGGCAGAATTACCCGCTGATCAGCGAACTTTTGCAGATATCTGGGACATCGAAATTTGGGGGTCGGCGGTATTTTTCCGGGCCCTTGACCGGATCATCGAATGGCAGAATGGGAAAGCCAGGGTATTCAAAGCGCAATCGGAATGGGTTTGGTTGAAAAAAATGGGCACCCGCTTATTTGCGCAGGATGTGGTACATGGGTTGTTTGAATGGCGTGAGGATCAATGGCAGCCTGTTAAGGGAAATCAATTGGTCCAATTAAAGCCTATTAATGGCATGCTCCAGGCTGGAGCAGATTCCATTCTGATGCTGACTGTTCGGGAGGGGGGGTATTGGCTGGTGCGTGATTCGATTCATACCGCCACCGCATTTCCCAAAAGCTTCTTTCCATCGGATGTAAATGCAGTTTCCGCACTGAACCAGCAGGAGTTTATGGTTGGCACGAATTCATCCGGGGCTTTTGTACTGGATTATAAAGGTCGGATCATCCAGCAATTAGGACGAAAGGAAGGCCTTCAGAACAATAATATATTATGCGCCCTGATTGATCGCGATGGCAATCTGTGGACTGGTTTGAACAACGGAATCAGTTTCATTGCTTACAATGCGGCAGTGAAATACATTCATCCAAATGTAGAGAATGAACTATCGGGATTCGGGGCGAGAATACTGGACAGTCGATTGTATCTCGGTAGTTCGGATGGCGCATACGTGGTAAACCTGGACACATCCAGGCAGGATCTGAGTTTTTCCAGGGGCGAATTTCGGTTGATTCCTGGAAGTTCGGGGCAGGTATGGCGATTGGATGAAGTAAATCAGCAGGTGCTGATGGCGCATAATAGCGGGACATACCGATTAACACCACAGCAGGCAGAAAAGATAGCATCGGAACCTGCCTGGATTTTTCAACCCTTGTCGCCCGTGCTTCCTTCCAGCGAAATCCTGGTTGGAAATTATACCGGTTTGAAGCGATTGACCTATAAAGATGGACAATTCAAAAACGAAGGCAACCTCTCCGGTTTATATGAATCACTTCGTTTCCTGACCATAGATAATGACGGAACAATCTGGGCTTCTCATCCCTACCGGGGTATTTACAAAATCGA
>JAGKTB010000042.1:0-7371 GCA_018993145.1 Flavihumibacter sp. | reverse complement strand
CATCATGATCAAGAACACCCAACGGGGTTACAACACTGATGAAAAAGGAAATTTCAAGTTAACTGCCAAAACAGGAGAGGTACTGGTAATTTCCTATGTAGGTTTTGAAACCCGGGAAGTTCCGGTCGGCAATTCCAACACACTCAACATCACACTGCGAACCGCTAATGCCAACATGAGTGAAGTGGTGGTAATTGGATATGGTTCTACCAAAAGAGCCAACCTCACCAGTGCACAAACCACAGTAACTGCCAAAGAGATGGACCGCACCATCAATACCACCCTGGAGCAGGCAATCCAGGGTCGGGCTGCGGGGGTATACATCACACAGAACTCAGGTCAGCCGGGTGGTGGTATCTCTGTGAACATTCGCGGGGTGAATACCATCAACGGAAGTAATGAACCACTTTATGTAATTGACGGAGTTCAGATACAGGGATCCTCTGTGAGTTTCGGCGCTCAAAGTTCGGCTAACCCAATTGCCGGACTCAACCCCAATGACATAGATAATATCCAGGTATTACAGGGTCCCTCTGCCACCGCGGTATATGGTTCCCGGGCAACCAATGGAGTGATCCTGATCACTACCAAACGTGGTAAATCCGGTGATACCAAATTCAATTATGGCTACCAGTACAGTGTTCAGCGCCCGCCGCAGAAAATGGATGTGATGAACCTGCGTGAGTATGCGACGATGGTAAATCAGTTTCATGCTATCGCGGGTGGTGAAACTCCTGCTGAATTCCTGGATCCAAGTCTGCTTGGAGAGGGAACCGACTGGCAGGGAGAATTGTTCCGCAATGCGCCCATGCAAAAACATCAGCTGGGTGTGAGTGGTGGTAATGAAAAAACAACTTACTACCTGGCAGGAGATTATCTCAAGCAGGATGGTATTGCTCTCGGTTCTGGATTTGATCGGTATTCCGCCAGGTTAAACCTGGATAACAAACCACGCGAATGGGCAACCATTGGTGCGAGTCTGAGTTTCAACCAGACCAATGAAAACCTGACTACCAGCCAGGAGAATATCATCGCCAATGCGTTGAGATTAACTCCACAGATTCCGGTGAAGAACCTGGATGGTAGTTGGGGTGGAGGGGATGAAACCAATGGTGCGAATCAGTTTGCACCTGTGAACCCCATCGCAATAGCAACACTGACTACCAACAAATTTGTTCGTCGCCAGATTTTGGGAAGTCTGAATGTGGGTATCAAACTAACTAAAGATCTTCAATTCAGAACATCCTTCAATACCAACCTGGGCTTTGGCAATTCGGATTATTACCAGCCGGCTTTCCGGATTGGATGGGCGGTGAATGATCGCGCCAGTCTGAGCCAGGGCAACAGTACCAATACCTATTGGAACTGGAACCAGATGCTGGAATACAACAAACAATTCGGAAATCATCAGGTAGGCGTGATGGTTAGTCACGAAGCGCAGGAATCCAACTGGAAAAATACAGGCGCTGTACGCACCGGTTTCCTGACCAACGATATCCTGGATCTGAATGCAGGTGATCCCTTAACTGCAACTAACTCCGGTGGATCCGGCGACTGGGCGATGGAATCTTATTTCGGTCGTCTGAATTACAACTATGATAACCGCTATATTTTGGTAGGTACTATTCGTCGCGATGGTTCCGGCAATTTCGGTCCGGAGAACAAGTGGGGAACCTTCCCCTCTGTTTCAGCTGCCTGGAGAATTTCACAGGAGAAGTTTTTCAAATCAGGCTTTATCAGTGAATTGAAACTGCGACTGGAAACTGGAACCACGGGTAACCAGGGTGGAAGTGGATATATCTACTCTCCTATGGCAACCTCACCCACACCAACCGGAACCGGCTTTTTGCCAAGCAGGTATAGCAATCCCGGTTTGAAATGGGAAGAAACCAAGACCAACAATATCGGTTTAAATATTGGAATGGCGCAAAACCGTATCAATATTGAATTCGATTATTATGTAAAGAACACGGATAACCTGCTGCTCGACAATCCGCTTCCCTGGTATATGGGAACCAATGGTACAGGTTCAGTAGGATCACCACAGGTGAACATCGGAACATTACAGAACAAAGGTTGGGGCCTCACTATAAATACGGTTAATATCAACAACAAGAAACTGCGTTGGGAATCGAACCTGAACCTCTCCAGTTTCAAAACAAAGATTAAGAAATTCTATTCTGAAACTGCTTTCATCGACCGTACCTCCTGGTGGCTGGAAGACTGGACACAACGTTCTGCTGTTGGACAGGCACCCTGGCTATTCCGCGGCTATGTGGAAGAAGGCATCTTTGGCAGCATTGAAGAAATCGAAAACAGTCCGGTTCCTGTAGACAACAATGGCAACCGGCTGCCGATTGACCAGGCCAATGGCCTCTGGGTAGGTGATATCAAATTCAAAGATATCAATGGCGATGGCATCATTGATGATAAAGATCAGACTACTATTGGTAACCCCTGGCCGAAATTGTTCGCCGGCTTTACCAACAGTTTCTCTTACAAGGGATTTGATCTGAGCATCCTGATTACTGCCACTTACGGAAATGATATCTATAATTATATCGCGAAGGTTAATTCCAATCCGAACAATATCAACCTGAGCCGCAACCTGCTGGTTGGGGTGATGGATTATGCAAAACCGCATACGGATAACAGTGGTAAAGTGGTGTTGCAGAATCCTGGTACGGATGTTCCGAGAATCAGTTATGGACCTAATAACAACCACGCACGTCCCACCAGCAAATGGGTGGAAGATGGCTCCTTTATCCGCCTCAAAAACGTAACACTTACCTACAATCTGCCGGTAAACCTGATCGCCAAACAGCGAATTGTAAAAGGGGCCAGAATGTCGATCAGTGGTCAGAATATTTTCACGCTGACCAACTACAGCGGACTGGATCCTGAAGTAGGTGCTTATGTAGGAAGGGATGCAAGTGCCGCCAACCAGGCTATCGGACTGGATTTTGGCCGCTATCCCTTAACACCGGTATATGCATTCACTATTGGTCTTGACTTTTAAACTTATTTGCCATGAATAGAATTCATTCGATACTATATAGTTTTCTACTGCTGCTGGTAGTTGGATTGAGCGCCTGCAGCAAGGATTTCCTGGAGCGACCACCAACCGATGCCATTGTGGATGGAAGTTTTTACCAGACTGATGAGCAGGTACTCGCAGCCACTTCACTGCTGTACAGCCGGGTATGGTTTGATTACAATGATAAAGCATCCTATAACCTGGGTGATTTTCGTGCAGGAACAGCTTATTCCGCCTGGAATGATCGCGGTAACGTATTATTTAACACAACTGGTAATACACCAGAGAATGGAACAGCCTGGCGCTCCTTCTTTATTGTAGTGGGACAATCCAACCTGGCGATTGAAAACATCAACCGCTATGCAGGTGCAGGAGTTTCACCAGAAGTAAAAAAGATGGCAATTGCCGAAGCACGCTATATGCGCGCACTGGCCTATCGTTTCCTGGTAATGAACTGGGGTGCTGTGCCGATTATTGAAAACAACCTGGCACTGCTGTCAGATACGTCTATTACGCGCAATACCGTAAGCAGTATGTGGAGATTTATCACCAACGAGATGAGAGCAGTAGTGGAAGACCTGCCATTGACCTCTGTGCGCCCGGGACGTTTAAACAAATGGGCGGCAGAAGCCATGCTCGCGCGGTTTTATCTCACGAGGGCGGGAGTAAGCGCAGAAGGAAATGGTCAGCGTAACCAGCAATTCCTGGACAGTGCGAAATATTATGCTGAACGTGTGATTACCCAAAGTCCCTATAGGTTGCTGAACAATTATGCTGATCTGTTCAAGTATCCTTATGACAATAATTCGGAATCCATTTTCTCCCTGCAATGGGCTTATTCTCCCGGAGCCTGGGGATCACAGAATTCAACACCGGCTTACCTGGCTTATAGTGCGGATATTGCAAACGGTGATGGCTGGGGCGGTGATAAAGGCGCCACCTGGTGGATGATATCTCTGTATGATGGCATCACTGCTACACCCAGTGGAGGATTACAGGGACGTACACTGGATCAGCGCTTGAAGGCAACCTTCATGCTACCGGGCTTTCATTATCCTGAAATTACACAGTCCATACCGGGAGGCAAGCAGGAACTAGTATTCCCTTTTACCGGATCTGATAACAATTTCCTCTCGATTAAAAAATATGTCTGCGGTAAAGCAGAAGATATGGATGGGAAAGCTGCACAGCAGTATTATGAGTATGATACTTACATGATGCGACTTGCAGAAGTATACCTGATTTATGCCGAGGCGGAATTGGGTAACCAGGCAAGCACATCAGATGCAAAGGCAATGGCCTATTTCAATGCGGTACATACAAGATCGGGATTACCGGAATATGAAGAGGAACTAACCATTGACGTTATCCAGAAAGAACGCTTTATTGAATTCGCGATGGAAGGAATGGCCTGGTATGACCTGGTAAGCCTGCATTACTGGAACCCGACCAAGGCATATGAGATCCTGAATTCACAGGACCGTGGTTTGTTCTTTACTCAACCGGATAAATTTCCCGATCCAACCAATTGGACATTTACCAAAACACCCTGGGCAACACAGGATCGCACCATCAATGCGAACAGCGGAAACTTCCTCTTACCGATTCCTGCGGCTGAGTTGAGCCAGGCGCCTAACCTGAACAAACCACCGGTTGATTATTAATCCAACAGCATTCTGTGAGCGTAAAAACAAGGCATATGAAACTATTCAAATTAACATACAGTATATTATTCTTCTCCCTGGTAATGGGCCTGTTTACAGCCTGTTCCAAGGATGATGATGCACCTAATAATGGAATACCCAGGATTCGTTATGTGCGTATTACAGATCCCGCATCAGCCGACTCCTTACTGGTAGGTGCATTCCAGGGCAACCTGATTGCAATTGTTGGTGAAAATCTGCAAAATGCAAGACAGATTTGGTTCAACGACCAGCGCGCGGTGCTGACACCAACTTATATTACCAATACTTCCATCCTGGTAAGTGTACCCAATGAGATACCATTGGAGATTACCAATACGATGAAATTGGTCTTTGCAAATGGCTTTGAATTGATGCATGAATTTGAAGTGCAGATCAGTGAACCGATTGTCGGCAGCATGGATTGTGAGTATGTATTAACTGGAGGAGTAGCCACCATTCGGGGCGATTTCTTCTACCCGCCCCTCACTGTAAAATTTGCAGGCGGTGTAAATGGGGAATTGGTGGAAGTGGATGATAAGATCTTACAGGTACGGATACCCGAAGGTGCACAACCAGGTCCTATTACTGTCACCACCAATTTTGGTGAGACTGTTTCTGATTTCTGGTTCCGCGACAACCGTAATATTTTCATCAGCAGTGATCCCTTCACTGGTTGGTGGAATGCCTCCTTCGTAGTAAGCAATCCGGGACCGGCTGATCCTGCATCTATCAATGGCAATTATATCCGGGTAACACGTGCTATCGGAGCCTGGAACTGGCTGGAAGCAGCTGGCGGTCCGCCCGATGCTATGGGTCCAATCAGCAAGAACATTCCGGATGAAGCCATCCTGAAACCGGAAGATTACAACCTGAAGTTTGAAGTGAACACACTCAAGCCCTACAACAACAACATGATCAAGCTAAACCTGGGATTGACCGCCTTCAACAATGATCAGTACCAGTGGAAGCCACCCATCGATACAAAGGGCCAATGGCAGACGGTAGTAATTCCTTTTGAAGAAATCGCAGCCAGTTATGGAGGCAGTCTGAGTGTGAGTCCGGCTGGTTATTACACCAGGTTACTGTTTCATGGTCCGGGCGACCTGGACTGTGATATCGCCTTTGATAATTTCCGCGTGGTACCCAAAGTATTGGAAAAATAAACACTGAGAAATGAAAGCAATCAATAAAATACAACAACTCTTCTTATGGCTGGCCTGCTTTGGTGTTCTGGCACTTGCCGGTTGCGATAAAGAAGATGATACCAATAACGGATTAGTACAGTTATTGAGTTTTGGTCCATCTGGCATTCAGCATGGCGAAGACATTCAATTCATTGGAAACAACCTGCACAAAGTGACTGCCATCCAGTTTGTAGGTGCAAGAGTAGAAAAAGCCGGATTCAAATCGCAGAGTCCGGAAACCATTGTGCTGGTATTACCCGAGACCGTTGAATCTGGCAAAGTAATATTGATTACAGACCAGGGAGAGATTGAATCCGTATCTGCTCTGAACCTGGAAGTGCCCTTAGCAATTACCGGGTTTACACCTAAAGTAAAGCCGGGACAAAACCTGACCATCCAGGGTAGGTTCCTGAACTGGGTAACCGAGATCCGCTTTAATAAGGATATCGTGGTAACCGAGTTTGTAAGTAAATCAGTGAATGAACTGGTGGTGACAGTCCCAATGGAAGCGCAGACAGGAGAAATTGCGCTATCCGTTGAAGGTACAGAGCCGATGACAGTTGAAACAGAAGAACCACTTGAAATTGTGTTACCGGCAGTAACCGGATTTGATCCTTCTCCTGCAGAAAGAGAAAAAGAGTTCACCATAACAGGAACAGATCTCGATCTCGTAAAAGGAGTATTGTTCAAAGGAATGACAGAACCCATCACCAGTTTTGTAAGCCAGTCGGAAACAGAAATCAAACTGGTAATACCGGCAACAGCAAACCGGGGCACCATCAGTCTGGTTGCTTTCTCTGATGTGGTAGTGGAGTCTGAAGAAGCCGTATTGTTTGTAGGAGATCTTCCTCCCCTGCCGGCATTGAGTTATGTGTTTTATAAAGATGCATTGGAGAACAACTGGCAGAATTGGGGTTGGAGTACGAATGTTGATTTTGCCAATAAGGATAATATCCGCGATGGCGATGCAGCTATTAAAGTGAATTATACCGGACAGTGGGGTGCATTGAAATTTGCTAATAATACCGTGTCGCTGGCAAATTATTCGGAGATCACTTTTGCCATTTTCGGAACTCCGGGTACCGATGGCAAACGTATCAATGTGATCGCGGGAGGCAATCCTGCTTATACCATCACATTGGAAGAAGGAAAATGGGTGGAATACAAATTAACCAAAGCGAATCTAGGTAATCCGGCAAGTATCAGTGAACTGACCTTCCAGAATTTCGACTGGACGGGTACAATTTACATGGATCATGTTGGATTGAGATAAGAACAGCATCAACTCGTGTTATATGCAAGCACAGGGACCCTCTTGACAATGATAAACCATTGGAAAGTTGGGTCCCTTTTTAATTACTTATTATGAAAGTATTTCAGTTCGTTTGTGTGGTACTGTTAGTCGCGGGGATTGTATTAGGTTGCAGCAAAACCAAAAAACCTAATCCGGACCCTGAGCCCGTCC
>JAGKTB010000041.1:0-16746 GCA_018993145.1 Flavihumibacter sp. | reverse complement strand
TGATTGTTCTTTTAAAAAGCCCCCGTCAATTGATAGGGGCTTTTTCCTTTTCAAAACCCACTTACCCCTTCACATACTTCTGGATAAAGTCCCGGAGGACCTGGGAAACAGAAGTATTCTCTCTCTTCGCCTTTCTATTGGCTTTGGTCCTTAAAGAAGGAGCCAACTCAAATGTGATCTTGGACTTTGCAGTCCTTGTTTCCTTAGCCATGGCTTTGGTTTATGATGATGAAAAATTCTTAAAGTATCCCAGGTGTGGAAACACCCGGGTTAAACCTTATCCTATGAAATAGAAAGCCGTGACAACAACCCGACTTTCGCCAACGGAGCAGGATTCGAACCTGCAAGGCTTGCTCAAGGCCAGACGGCAAAAAAACCTCATAGTCAATAGTGAGCAACTGACTACCTTAGCTCCCCACAGGACTTTCACCTATGTCTTGGCCGTCATACGTTTACCAATTCCGCCATCCGTCGATACAAACCCGATGTAGACACATCAGGTTCCAACGATTGCTTTGCGCAGAGAGTGGCGGGGGCTGGACTCGAACCAGCGACCTCCGGGTTATGAGCCCAGCGAGCCGACCATCTGCTCTACCCCGCTAAGTGGCGGCCAAGTGCATGAATCGAAAGAGGCGGCCGCCAACAGCTTATGTTTGAAAGAACTGCACCGGTGCTTAAGTCAACCGTCAGACCGACCGTTTCCGAAAAAGGGAACGGAACGTTTTTACTATCTCAATGGGAAGGCAGGCAATTCCAATCACACAATCCAATAATGCCTCAAGCCTTCCGTGTCTCATACCACTGCTTGATTTTTTTGGTCTGGTAATTCTTCCACATACTGCCTCATCAGGATGGCGCCGGCAGCGAATCCTATCACTATTCCTATCAGGAAGATTGCCATAGACAATCCGATCAATTCGGCAGCGTTAATGCCGTGAATGAATTCAGGAAATTTCATGAGCTGTTTTTTTAAGTGCTTCACGTATATGGTACAGTGCTCTCTTATCCTCGAGCTTTGAATGGTCCGCTACTTTACCCAACATTTTTGCATAAGGGATCACTCCGATTGAATCCATGAATCCAACAAACTGTGAAAGCTCCATGATGAACCGAATTTCCAGGCGAGCCAGCACATTCCAGTATTGACCACGTTCATGATCATCCGAAGACTGCTCAATAGTGATGAAATTTGAGGTCAGGCATACCCTGTAATCGTTATTGCCATACCAGGTTTGCCCCTCCTTTCCGATGGACAGTTTTTCATAGCCGATCATTTCGAGGTATTCGCATATAGCCTGGAATTCTGATGATAATTCGAACATGGGATGAGGTTTAATATTTTGCAACTCTCCTTTTTGGAGCTTTTGGAATATGGTTCTTCCAGTGATCATGCCCCTGGCCAACTATGCGATCGTTTTGGCAGGTAGCGTGGCTTGGTGAACAACTAGTTGCTGTCAATGCAACCATTAAGATTGCCGCTGAAAGAAGCAGCCCGATGATGATACCCTTTGGATTGATGGTCAGTTTCATTTTATTGCTGATTTGATAATGAACTGTTCGGGTACGGATTCGAGCGCATACTTGATTGTCTTCACGCCAGACCTTTTGAACTTCAATACTCCCTGGTCGCGCATGGATCTCATTTTCTCTTTGTCCCAACCAGTTAATTCAGTGATTACTTGACCATTCACCCAGGTAGTTTTTCTTTTTTCCTGGAGGAGTTCGGACAACATCCGCTCTATTCGTTGGAGTCTTTGATCAGTGGTCATTCGTCGAAAAGGTTATTGAGTGGACAACTTTGAAGAGGAATTATTCGTCAGATCATGGTTTGACGGGGTTCTTATTAGGAAAGGACCTTTTCCCTATCCTCAATCCTCTTTTTGAAAAACTTAATAAATCGGATAGCTGTATCAACACTGCGCGCATTACCAGTTAAGTACCGGCTCAATGTTTCTTTGGTTGTACCCAATTCCTTGATTGCCTCTGCACGATCCTCCGCTGTTATGCTTGGTAGCATAGCCGCAAGGGAAGCCTTTGCTTTGCTGAGTTGAGTCGTATTTGTATCTTGTATCATTGTTCTGTCATTTGGATTACTATTCCGTATCAACAACAGAACAAATATAGAATAGTTCTAGAATTTTCTATACTATTTCTAGAATTTATTATTGCAACAATGTTTAAAAAAATGGCGAAACCTAACAAAGAGTTTGATTTTGAACAATTTAGAAGGGACTGGGAGTCACTTAACCTGAAGAATCCGGTTAAAAACATCTCTGAAAAGCTAAAGAAATCTCCAAGCAATATCAGTAGTTACCTCAATGGTAAGATTGTTCCATCATCCAGTTTTCTAGAATTATTCTACAAATCTTTTAATATTAAACCTGGATCAGGTGGCCCTCCAGAAGAGAAAACCACCGAATCGGAAATCTCTACTAGAGAGTTTATTGAATACCTGAAATTGGAAAATGAAAGGAAGCAAAAATTACTTGAGACTAGTTTAGCTGAGATTCTATCAAAGTCAGTAGCAATTCAGGGCCATGTAATGAGTTTATTACAACTGGAGGTGGAGAAGGCTGTGGGAGCTGATCCGCAGAAACAGACTGAAAAGTTGGGCCAATTAAGCAAAAATTCCGCCGCAAATGCTGGGGTACTTCAAGTAAAGGACACTTAGGTTGTGTACAACCTTGGCAAGGGTTAAAGTTTGTCATTGGGATTTCCGGTTTAGTTTCGTTGCTGCTGACCGGTACTTTCAAAGGAATTGATAAATCCGAATCACTAATATAACGTAAATGATTAAACGCTGCAACCCGTGAAAACACCTAGTTATTAATTAAATTATAAATACGAGTAATGAAAATTCCTTTGCTGATCCTATTTCTATTGGCTTCTTTGTTTTCCTATTCTCAAAGTCAAGTCATAAATAAATCACCACAGGAAACATGGCAGGCAGTTGTAGAAGCTTTCGCCAAAAAAGGAATTGCGATTCAGGCTATCGATAGAGAGACTGGCCTTATCGTATCAACACAGCAATCTTTCACAGATAAATATTGCTATTCCAAAAAACTGAATTCAGGTTGCCAGGTGGAATTATGGGATGGCGTAAAAGAAAACCCAAGTGTTGTATCTGGATTTTATAATGTTATCATCAAGCCTGCAGGTGATAAAACGGAAGTGCTTATTTCCTTAGTGAACCTGGAATCATATTATGAGAAGGAAATGAGAGGGTATAAAAAAAAGTATCCGTTTAAGGTTAAATCAACAGGCAAATTTGAGACTGAATTCATAGATCTCATTAAGTAATATATATGGCAATCGAGCCAGGCCTTAATCCTACAAATTTTATTTATGCTTTAAAGGATCATCACCGGTGGATCTCAGAGTGGTTTGTCATAGGTTTTGAGGTAATGAGAAGCCCAAGCAATCCTGATTATGATTTTGATATTTGTTCACATTTGCAAGGAAAGTATCCAAAGGATTTTTTCTTTCCTGGAGGTTGGCATCCAAAATGCACATGTATAGCAGTACCCATATTGGTAGCAGAAAAATTGTACAATCAAATGGTAGACTATCATATTGGAATAAATAAAAAGGCTCCGTTCATTAGATATTATAAATCGATACCCAAAAACTCGCTTTCTTATGTAAGAAGGAATCAGTCTAAGTGTATTGATTTGTTTTGGGTTGAATGGAACAGAAAGCATTTTAACTTATAAGCCCTTCCATGCCTTCACTACTTCCTTCTCAATCTTCACATTGGTAACCTTATAATACGTCTCAGCACATGTCTGTACAGTGATTCCCATTAATTCAGAGCAGACTTCGCAGGAGATACCTCTTTCTGCACACATGGTAACCGCGAATGTATGCCTGGCACAGTGAGTGGTAATGTGTCTGGTGATTCCAATCTCTGGAAGCAGGTCACGGAGGAGGTCGTTGATCTGCTGCTCCGAATTTAGACACTTTGTCTCCATCAAGGCCGGAACTATCCGGGCGAGGCCTGGAGGCATCGGCATAGATACCCACCCTTTATTTTTCAATGGTACCACCCTCACCCATCCGTCGCGGATCCTTTCAGATGCGCTAAAAACCCTCCATTCAGAAACCCGAAGGCCTGTGTAGCATCCCAATAAAAAGTATAAGGATGCTGCATACTGGGTCCCCTTTAGTTTTTTGAGGTTGCTTTCAATCTTTTTTTCCTCAGCCAGTGAAAGGTATTCTTTGGGCTTTGAATATTCCTCTGGAAGAGAGAAGGTGTCAAAGGGATAGCAGCTGATGATTTTCCGTTTCCGAGCGGCATTGAACATTGTTCGCACCGTCCTTAGCAAAAGCCTGGTATAGGCGGGGCTGTATTTTTTTCCCCGTAGATATTATTCATAGCTGGCAAGGAATTTATGATCGATCTCTTCAAAGGTTAGATCGTCGGATCCATGGAATTCAATGATGTGATTGATATGGTTGTTGTTATTTATGACAGTCCGGTTCGACTGACGCCCAGCAATCTCCTTGTGATACTCAGCCACAAATTTTAATACGTTGCTACCACCCCGATATGAGACTGCAGCTTGTTTGATTGTTTTAGCTGTGAATTCTTTCTTCTCAACCTGAAGGTTAAAGACCTTTTCCTCAGCTTCCCTTTTTTTGAGCAGGAGATCCTGGTTGATAATAGTAGCATCAATGTGGCTGGTCTTTACCAATTCCGTCTTATCATCCCAATACTTTAAATTAATATGCCGGCCAGTTGTGATGTAGCTTCGTTTGCCGGCAACAGTTATTCTGAGAACAATGGGATGAAGGCCTTGGGAGTTTACTTTATGTTTCCAGACAAGGAGAGAGACTTTAGATTTGATCATCAGGTAACAAATAGGTAACGAAAAATAGTCAAAATGATACATTTTTCCGCATTAACCTACAGTTTATTACACTAAAAAACCCGCAACGTGTGCGGGTTTAGTGCTTCTGAGCGTTTTTTCTGTGATCCCGCTGGGACTCGAACCCAGGACCCATACATTAAAAGTGTATTGCTCTACCAACTGAGCTACAGGATCTTACCCGTTTTAACAACTGTGTTGTTTGATTTGGGAGTGCAAAAATAGGGATTAATCGTTTCGCCCCAAATTTTTTTTATTTTTTTTCTGTTCTTTTTTTTCCAGCTAACAAATTGGCTGCAAACCATTTGCCTCTCCATCAAAGGTGCTTTTTTTTAGATAGGTTTGCAAAAGATAGTTCAACCCATGAGTGAATTTTTTAAAAATAAAGTGATTGCCATCACCGGTGGCAGCGAAGGAATCGGAAAAGCCCTGATTGATCAACTCATCCCCCTCGGTGCTAAAGTTGCTACCTGCGGCCGCAGTTATGATAAACTGTATAACCTGCAGATGGAATACACCAATGTGATGCTCCACACCGTAGTGGCCGATGTCAGCAAAGAAGAAGATTGTAAAAAATTCATCCAGTCCACGCTTGACACCTTCGGCAAAATTGATATCCTTATCAATAATGCCGGAATCTCCATGCGTGCTCTCTTTGAAGATGCCGACCTGGACGTATTCCGCCAGGTTATGGAGATCAATTTCTTTGGATCCGTCTATTGCACCAAATACGCACTGCCCAGCATCATCCAAAACCAGGGTATGATCCTCGGCATCTCCAGCATCGCCGGGTACCGAGGACTGCCAGGCAGAAGTGCCTACTCCGCTTCCAAGTTTGCCCTGCAGGGCTGGCTGGAAGCACTGCGCACCGAAATGCTGGATCACAATGTACACGTGATGTGGATCGCACCGGGATTCACGGCCAGCAATATCCGAAACGCAGCCCTCAATGCGAAGGCTAAATCACAGGGCTCCTCTCCTATGGATGAGAGTAAACTCATGACTGCTGAAGAATGCGCCCATCATATCCTGGATGCCATGGAAAAAAAGAAACGCACATTGGTACTAACGTATACGGGTAAACGCGCTGTGTTCATGAACCGTTTCTTCCCTTCACTGGCAGATAAACTGACACACAAGTTTTTTTTCAAAGAAGGCAAACTGGTGAAGTAGTACCTTCGCAAACTGTTCATGGCGGTTCTCACACTTACATCCGATTTTGGCACCCAGGATTACCTGGCAGGCGCAGTCAAGGGGTTGCTCCTGCGAATCGATCCTTCGTTCAACCTGGTGGATATAAGTCATGGTATACGACCTTTCAACTATCCGCAGGCGGCGTATATCTGCAGAAATGCCATCCGTCATTTTCCGGAATTGTCGTATCATTTAATATTGGTCAATCTTTTTGAGCGCAGGAACAATCATCTCCTGTTGGCGTATCATAAGAACCAGTATTATCTCTGTGCCGACAATGGCCTGCTGCCCATGATCCTGGAAGAAAAACCGGAACTGGTGATCGGTCTGCCGATGGATCCGCAAGTACAGGGACATACCCTGCACTGCATCGAAGTGTTTGGCAAAGCCATCGCGGCACTGAACCGGGGCGAACGAATTACAGATATTGGAGAACCTGATTTTCCTTACCTGGAGAAGAATCCGCTTAAGCCTTTGCTGCAGGAAAACACTATTGAGGGACAAATTATTTATATCGATCAGTTTGAAAATGTGGTAGTCAATATTACCCGGGAGCAGTTTGAAGCCCAGCGAAAAGGAAGGGGATTCACGATTCTCTTCAAACGCAATGAAACCATTGAACGCCTCTCCAATAACTATGCAGATGTGCCGGAGGGAGAAAAGCTGGCGCATTTTAATGCGGCGGGTTACCTGGAGATATCTATCAATAAAGGCAATGCAGCCGGGCTCTTTGGTTTGCAGGGCTATGGTGAGCAAAGCCAGAATACCTACCTGCAAAACCGCCTTTTTTACCAGACAGTCAGGATTTTCTTCCAATAACAACTATTTTCACAAATTTTTGGGCCGTGGCTGCTTTTAAAAGCATTTACTTTAATTTGCCACGCCTTGTATAAACCAATGCTGTATGAATTTTAAGAAAGTGAACAACCTTGCCGGCTGGGTCATCTGCGCAATCGCCTGCACCGTGTACCTGCTGACAATGGAAGCCACCGCCAGTTTATGGGATACCGGTGAATTTATTTCGAGCGTTTATAAGTTACAGATCCCGCACCCGCCCGGAGCTCCCCTCTTTGTATTGTTGGGTCGCATCTTCGTGGTAATCTTTGGCGGCAGCAATCCTGCCATCGCTGTAAACATCATGAGTGCCCTGGCCAGTGGATTCACCATTCTCTTTCTTTTCTGGACCATCACCCATTTTGCGCGCAAACTGGTGGTAACCAACAATGATGAACCTACCGGTCAGCAGATTTTTGCGATCATCAGCGCCGGTGCTGTAGGTGCCCTGGCTTACACTTTTTCTGATTCTTTCTGGTACAGCGCCGTGGAAGGGGAAGTATATGCCCTCTCCTCCCTGTTCACTGCCCTGGTATTCTGGGCCATCCTGAAATGGGAACACAGTGCCGATCAACCAGGTTCTGATAAATGGATTGTATTCATCTTTTTCATGATGGGGCTCTCTATTGGCGTACACCTGCTGAACCTCCTCACCATCCCTGCAATTGTGATGGTATATTATTTCAAACGCTATCAGCCAACTGCCTGGGGAACTTTCTGGGCCTTCATAGTAGGCTGTCTGATCACCGGTTTTGTACAGGTGGTAGTAATCCAGTGGTCGGTGAAAGCTGCCGGCTGGTTTGATATCCAGTTTGTAAACGGATTGGGTATGCCCTTCTTCTCCGGTTTCATTGCCTTCTTTATACTGCTGGGGGTATTGTTCTATTATGGTCTTTACACAGCGAAGAAAAACCATTGGAACTTCCTGCGCCTTGGTATCTGGTGTGCGATCTTCATGTTGCTGGGTTACAGCAGTTATGTAACTACCATGATTCGCTCCAATGCCAACCCTGCAGTGGATATGTACAATGTGGACAACCCGCATTCACTGGTAGGTTACCTGGGTCGTGATCAGTATGGTGATTTTCCTCTTTTATATGGACAAATGTTCACCGCTTCTCCAAAGGATTACGCGGAGACCAAGAAAAAATATTCCAAAGGGAAAGACAAATACGAATTCATTGGATATGATATCAAACCGGTATATGCCAATGAAGACAAGATGTTGTTCCCGCGTGTGTGGGATGCAAGTAACGACCAGGGACATGCGGATTTCTACCGCGACTGGCTGGGACTGGCTGATGGTGAAAAACCCAATATGGCCGACAACGTCAGCTTCTTTATGGGTTACCAGATGAACTGGATGTACTGGCGTTATTTCATGTGGAATTTTGCCGGTAAACAAAATGATGTGCAGGGCTTCACTCCAACCAATGTGCGTGATGGTAACTGGATTTCGGGTGTATCCTTTATTGATAACTGGCGCCTTGGCAACCAGGATGCCATGCCCGAAGCCTTGAAAAACAACAAAGCCAACAATAAACTTTACTTCCTTCCCCTGATCCTCGGTGTCATGGGATTGATTTACCAGTATTTCGCCAACCGCAGAGATTTCATTGTGGTGGGATTGCTGTTCTTCTTTACCGGCATCGCCATTGTGCTCTACCTGAACCAGGCGGGCAACCAGCCAAGGGAGCGGGATTATGCTTATGTGGGATCCTTCTATGCCTTTGCGATCTGGATTGGTTTAGGCGTATTGCAGGTGCGGGAATGGCTGATGAAAAAATCCGGAGAGCGCATCGCGAATATGAGTGCTGCCCTGGTATGTTTACTGGCAGTACCTGTATTGATGGGCTTCCAGGAATGGGATGACCATGATCGTAGCAAAAAAGTGTTGGCCCGCGACCTGGCGAAGGATTACCTGGAAAGCTGTCCGCCTAACGCGATTCTCTTCACCTATGGCGATAACGATACCTATCCTCTCTGGTATGCCCAGGAAGTGGAAGGCATTCGTCCGGATATCAGGGTAATCAACAACAGCCTGTTGGGCATCGACTGGTACATCAACCAGCTTCGCTACAAAGTGAATGAAAGTGATCCGATTGATGTAATCTGGTCAGAAGATCAGATCAGGGGCCGCAATCGGGATTATGTGATTTATAATCCACGTCCGGATGTAAACCAGGAGCGCTTCTACGACCTGTATGATGTAATGAAGAACGTGGTAGGAAGTGAGGATCCTGCATTCAAAGTAGCCCTTACCGGAGGAGAAAACATCAACTACCTGCCTGCCAAGAAGTATGTATTGCCGGTGGATGAGCAGGTGGTACGTTCCAATGGTACAGTGAATCCTGGCGACAGCGTGGTAACAGCAGTACCGGTGATTATTCCCGAGAACAAGAATACCCTGCTGAAAAATGACCTCGCGATCCTGAATATCATTGCAGCCAACAAATGGAAGCGCCCGATCTGCTTTACAGCACCGTATACCGCTTCTGAACTGGGCTTTGGTAATTTCATGCGCAAGGATGGATTGACCTATCGCCTGGTGCCAATCTCCAACAATACCGGTTTTAATACCGACTGGATGGTAGACAAGTTGAAGAACAAGTTTGGATTTGGAAGCGCTGATATTGCCGGGGTTTATTTTGATGAAGAAAACCGTCGCCATTTGAATACCATCCGTGCTGCATATGCAGATGGAGCAGGTGCATTGGCAGATGCGAACCGCAAAGACGAAGCTAAGCAGTTGCTGGATATGGCGGATAAGGGAATCCTGCAGGAAAATATGCCTTATGCTATGCCAAGCAGAAGCAATCAGCACAACTATTTCACCTTCCGATTCCTGGAAGCTGCCTACAAAGCCGGACATACAGCACTGGCTGATAAAGTGTCCAAGGCGCTGCACAGGGATTTCGATCAGCAGTTGAAATACTATGCGCAATTGCCGGATCGCAAGCAGGAAGGCATGCGTAATGAGATTGCCGGTGCACAGCAACTGGTTCAGATGCTGCAGATGCTGGAGAACAATTACAAACAGGGATCTACTGTTCAGCCATCCATTGAATCTGGTGGTACTATTGGACAGCCGCAGGACAGTTCAAAGTAATACATACAACTATCTTTGCATACGAAGGCCGCCTGGATTTGGGCGGTCTTCTTTTTTAGACGGCATTGCTAACTTTTTAGGTTATAAGTTGTAATTTATACTGGAGGAGATCAGATAACTATGAAAGGATTCAAGTTTAGTGGGTTCCGACCTGACGAACAAGGCAAAACTACCTTCGACACACTCTTAAAATTATTTCTGGAGCTGCTGACCTATACCAGTGGTGATGTAGGAGAAGCTTTGCAATGGCTCAATCAACTCGACCGTCAATACGAACTTACAAGTGAAGAATATGGGATGGGTGATTTTATTGAGGACCTGAAAGCGAAAGGATATATCGATGAAGACCCCGCGAATGGCAATATAAAAATCACGCCTAAAACAGAACAGGGGATTCGAAAGAAATCACTGGAAGAAATCTTTGGTAAGCTGAAGAAAACCCGCCAGGGCAATCACAACAGTTTTAAAACCGGTGCAGGAGATGAAGTGAGTCCGGATACCCGCCCCTTCCAGTTTGGCGATATGCTGGAGCAAATCGATTTTACGGAAAGCATCCGCAATGCCCAGATCAATCACGGGGTGGAATCATTCCAAATGAGGGAAGATGATCTGCAGATCCGGGAAACGGATTTCAAAACACAGACCTCTACGGTGCTGATGATTGATATCTCCCACTCGATGATATTGTATGGTGAGGATCGCATTACGCCTGCTAAAAAAGTGGCGATGGCACTCAGTGAGCTCATCACTACGAGATATCCCAAAGACACCCTGGATATTGTGGTGTTTGGAAATGATGCCTGGCCAATTGCTATAAAAGATTTGCCTTATCTTAAAGTAGGTCCATACCATACCAATACAGTGGCAGGATTAGAGCTGGCAATGGATTTGTTGCGCAGAAAACGAAATACCAACAAGCAGATTTTTATGATAACGGATGGTAAGCCAAGCTGCATACGCGAACGGGACGGTTCGTATTATATGAACAGTTATGGGCTCGATGATTATATTGTTGATAAATGTTATGCCATGGCACAGCAGGCCAGAAAACTGCATATTCCAATCACGACTTTTATGATTGCCAATGACCCGTATTTGCAGCAATTTGTCAATTATTTTACAGAAGCCAATCAAGGAAAAGCGTTCTATACAGGATTGAAAGGTTTGGGCGAAATGATTTTTGAAGATTATGAAACCAACAGGAAAAAGAGAATAAAATAACAGACGAAGTAAAAGAATCCCTAATAAAAAGAGTAAGAATAAAAATGAAAGCAGCAACTATAAAAACCCTGGGAGAACTAAAAAAATCAGGATATCAATCCCAAAGCATAAAAGACGAATTGCGTAACAACCTTCGGGAAAAAATCAGCAAAGGAGAAACCGTTTTTCAAGGTGTACATGGTTATGAAGATTCCGTTATACCGGAATTGGAAAGAGCCATACTTTCGCGCCATAATATTAATCTGTTAGGACTTCGCGGCCAGGCCAAAACCCGTCTGGCACGACTGATGGTTAATTTATTGGATGAATGGATGCCGATTGTAGCCGGTTCCGAAATCAATGACGACCCGTTACAGCCTATTTCAAGATATGCCAAAGACCTTATTACAGAGCAGGGAGATAACACACCCATAGAATGGATACACAGAAGCGAACGCTTTTTTGAAAAGCTGGCCACACCAGATGTAACCGTAGCCGACCTTATAGGAGATGTAGACCCGATTAAAGCGGCTAACCTGAAATTATCTTATGCGGATGACCGGGTTATCCATTTTGGGATGATACCGAGAGCCAACCGCTGTATTTTTGTTATCAATGAATTGCCGGATTTACAGGCAAGAATTCAGGTAGCACTTTTCAACATATTGCAGGAAGGAGACATACAGATACGCGGATTTAAAGTACGTTTGGCTTTGGATATGCAATTTATATTTACTGCTAACCCTGAAGATTATACCAACAGAGGAAGCATAGTTACGCCGCTAAAAGACAGGATTGGTTCGCAGATATTGACGCATTATCCGGAAAGTATCGAAATTGCAAGAACAATTACAGAACAGGAATCCAATCTTGACAGCCGCCAAAGCAATTTGGTGCATGTGCCTTCACTGGCAAAAGATTTGCTGGAACAGATTAGTTTTGAAGCCCGTGAAAGTGAGTATGTTGATGCCAAGAGTGGCGTAAGTGCCCGATTGAGTATTACGGCTTTTGAAAACTTATTGAGTACAGCAGAACGCAGGGCTTTAAAAACAGGCGCTGAAAAAACCACGCTGAGGCTTTCTGATTTTATGGGAATTATTCCTGCTATTACAGGAAAAGTAGAATTGGTTTATGAAGGCGAACAGGAAGGAGCAGGAGCAGTAGCCCAACATTTGATTGGTGATGCCATCAAGACTTTCTTTTCGCTGTATTTTCCCAAAATAGAAAAGCTCGAAAAACAGGAAGAAAAAAGCCCTTATAAAGATACAATTGATTGGTTTTTCAATGAAAGCGGCTTTGAACTTTTGGATGATGCGACTGATGCCGAATACAAGCAACAGCTCGATTCTATTATCCCGCTTAGGGCATTGATAGCCAAATACCAGCCTGATGTGGCACCTGAAGACATTTACTTTATGAAAGAATTTGTGCTTTGGGGATTGGTAGAGTATAACAAACTTAGCAAAGACAGAATTGTCAAAGGCTATCAGTTTAACGACCTTTACGGAAGCTATATCCGGAAATTATAAAAAAATGCCTCTCATTTGAGAGGCATTTTTTGCATAAAGCTTAGGAGAAAAAGAGCTGTCACTGTTAATCTAGCAAACCCGGAACCAGAAAAGTCTTGTGCCTGTTTTTATTGAACAGACGGAGATAGAAATAACCCGTTCCGGCAATTCCCAGCATGAGTCCTGGCGTATATTGCCCGGTGTTAAGCCCGGTTGGCCATGGAATTCGGTTTTTATGGTATTTTTGGATACCGGCAGTTCCCACAGCTTCTGATAATTGATGGTATTCAACGCCGCCGCAATCGAGCAATATTTCCGCATTGCCTGCAATGCCATGACATAAAGAGTAATTTGTGGTATTTAGATTATCCGTAAGCGCATGATAAATGCTTGAAGCAGTCGTTTTTAAAGCAACATTCATTTCCTGTACAAAAACAGCATCGGCTTTTGCCTGATTGGCTTTTAGTCTTGACAAAGCAATACCTGGAGCTCCGTGGCACCAGGCTAATCCACATACTTTTGCAACCGTAGTAGAAACTCCGTCCCTGAAATCAGGCCAGTTTTGCTGTGAGATATCAAAAGATTGTCTTTCATAATTAAAACCACCTTCGGCTCCTTTTAAAAAAAAATCTTCTCCGGTAATTTCATACAATTGCAGTAAGGCCAGCGCAACACCGGATGAACCATGAGAAAATCCTGTTAGGTTTTTAGGAGAAGGGACCGTAGCCCACGACCATACAGTTTCATTTTTCACCGCCCTGTCGCATAACAGATTGCCAAGCGTAATGGCTTTATCTAAAAGTTCCTGTTTTTGAAAAACTTTATATGCGTCAATTAGCACGGGAATCGTTCCGGCCGCGCCACTTATAACATCAACTTCATGTGACTGTAATGATGAGGGAACGATACTGTCAAGCAGGCTGATTCCGTATGCTATCCAATCTTCCCTGTCCAATTCTTTCCCAATATGAATTAGGGCAGAGGCAATGCCGGGCTTTCCGGCATAAAAACCAAGTTCTGGTACAGTATTGATAGTGTTTTGTATTTGTATAATACTTCCTTCTATCGTTTTGAGCAGGATTGGGTCTTTTCTTTCAGCATATAATGCCGTTAGAAAAAGTGCAATTCCTGAAGTTCCGGAATACAAATCGGCTCCAAAAGTTCTCATAATAGGCTGGTAGACACCATCCACAAATTCAACGGAATACCCTTGCCAATTACAGGAATTTCCATGCCAAATGCTGTTTTTCATCAATTGACAGCCAATTTCCCATGCCGTTTCCAGAAAGATGTTTTTAGATATAGTTTCCATGATTGTTTTTTAATTGAATGCTTTTTTTGTTCCTTTATTTAAAAAGGTAGTCTCGGGATGGATTCCTTTTTGCTGGAAAGCCGTGGCAATTTCCTGAAGCAATGTGCCTGCATCGGGGTTTTTAGGTGCCGAGTTTGCAAGTACAGAGGCAACAATAGCCATGCGGTTCATCCCGAAACTTTCCTGTGAAGATGGATTTTCCGCCATGCCCATACCTTTTTGGTAACAGTAGCTAAAAAGAGGTACATCTTCTTCCAGAAATTCTTTTATATCTTCATACAGTTCCGGAAGCAATTGGCCAAGTAAGTGTAGTAGTGTGTCTTCAATATACAAGACAGCGGCATCGCGCCTGAAATAAAGCTGTGGATGGTTAAGGCATTTGAAAAGGAATGGAATATTGTAGCGGTTGAGCTTTTTGGTAATACTGTCAATCAGCACAGGTGCGCCTTCACTTGTAATGTTCCAATACACCCGAACCAGATTTTTTGAAAAATCGAGATTTTGGTTTCCAAAAACATAATAAAAGGTAGGTTGCCGGTGTTGGTCTTCTTTCGGGAAAAATACGGCCACGTTTTGCCCGCCTGTTTCTTTTAATGCATTTAATGGAACAATATGGCTTTCTGCCTGCCTTACAACTTCCACATAACCACCAGGATAATTGGTTTTGACCTGCCAGCCCTGTTCAATCCGGTCTTTGCTATGGTTGTTTTGGGAAAGCAATCTCATAAAATTAGCATCATTCTCAATGGAGTAATTTGGCTTATGAAGCAAATCAGACTGGTAGGATCCTTTAAGGGCATAACATTCAGAATACAGAATTCCGGTAAGTGATTCCTGTAAAGTATCCGGAGTGGCAGCATATTGTTTGCCCTTGAATGTAATATGCGAAGATGTAATTTCCAATTGATTGATGAGCCGGGTTAGTTCTTTTATGATGGCGGAATCTTTAAACATATTGGTAGGGTTTAATGTCGAATAATTCTTCTAAAGCAGCCAGAGGATTTTCCATGATGTTGAAGGCAAGCTGGATGCAACGCATATTGTTGGCTTCAATTTTAGTATTGAAAGTGATTCCTTCAATACTGGTCTGTAGGATTCTGGCAGCAGTAAATTGCATCAACCGTGTAAAAAAAGCCGGGTGGTCTGACTCCGGAATTGACTTTTCTTCTATATATTGGTAGATAAAGGCCTGTGCAGATGGCTGCATATTTTTAAGGTCATAAAATTTCATATGTTCCGGCAGTTTGTTGCTGAAAGGGTTATTGTTGTCAAATCCCAGCAGCCACGTTGCTACATAAGACTGCAGGAGTCCGGCTACATCCCACATCGGGTCACCAATATCGGCCAACTCCCAATCAATGAGTCTCTGGCTGATTCCGTTTTCGTTTTCAATAGCCAGAAAATTAATCCATTTGATATCGCCATGAATCAGATGAGTATATTGCCACGTAGCACCCAATTGTGACAAAGCATTTAGCAATAGCGGATTATCCTTAATCAGTTGAATGGCAGAGGCACTGGCTTCGTTATTTGCAAAAAAAGCATCGGCAGTATGACGGTCAAGCTGCAACACCCATGGCAGTAATTTTGGAAATAGGGAGGTATCTGTTTCAGCTTTAGGTCGGATATGGCATAAAGCCAATATAGAGGCTTGCTCGCGGGCAAGATGTAAGTCAAAATTTTTAGTGAGCATATAATATTCAGTCAGGTTTTTTGCGTTGTGCAACAGTTCAAAAACCATCACATTGTTTTCATCATCATGGTCTAACAGACGTGAAGTAACAGGAGCAACAGCAGAAAATGTCTGGCTGTTTTTGAATAAATCATAAGCGTTTATTTCCCGTAAAAAAAGGCTTTTGGACACGGCATCGTTTCCTGTCTGTTTTACAAAAAGGGAATTATGTGGTTCTACAATTACCTTTAGTATTGTGTTTCGGGTTTTTACCGGATGTACCATAAAATGCCCTCTTACTACGGCTTCCTCATCAATAAGCTGCCTTTTGTGCAGGTAGTGGTACACGTTTTCTGGAATTAGCTGCATAGGAGTTTTTTTAGGATTTATAAGAATAAGCCGCAAGATTTATTCTCACGGCTTATGAAGAAATACAGTATTCTTAACAGATAAATGGTATTCCGGTACAGGAAATTGTTGGTATACAAGATATTGTTGGAATACAACTAATGGTTGGAATACATTGGTCTACCGGTAGTGTTGGCGCTGCCGCTGCTTTTAGTCCCTCATTACCGCCCTGGTTGGTTAAATGACATGCCACCGGATTTGTGAAACAAACACTCATATGTGTTGGAGGACACATGATTGGCATAGTAGGTAAAGGACGGCATATAACCGGATTAGTTGCAAAACAGGATTGCGGCAATGTAGGCAAACACTGTGGAGTAACGATAGTTGGGATATTCTCGGTAGCCGGTGTGCCAACAAGTCCTTCCTGAGCTTTACAGATTGGTGATATCCCGGTAACACATGAAGTTACGGTTGGAACGCATTGAACGGTAGGAATTGGAAAACACTGAGTTACCGGAATCGTTGGGAATCCGGCCCCAGACTTAGCTTCCTGCTGTACAGCACAAATAGGAGATATTCCTGTTATGCATGAAGTTACAGTTGGAACGCATTGAACGGTTGGAATTGGAAAACAATGAGTTACCGGAATCGTTGGAAATCCGGCTCCAGACTTAGTTTCCTGCTGTGCAGCACAAATA
>JAGKTB010000411.1:0-4141 GCA_018993145.1 Flavihumibacter sp. | reverse complement strand
TTACTTAGATATTTTCATTGACATTTGCCTTCTATGAATCACCTTGAACCTCCTGTGAATCTTCAGATTGCGATGATCGACGATCATGTCCTGCTCCGAAATGGACTTGCCAAAATCATCAATGAATTTAAAGGCTTTGAAGTCACCCTTCAGGCCAATAACGGAAAAGAATTTATTGAACTGATCTCCACCCGGAAAAAGCCAGACATCGTTTTACTGGATGTGAATATGCCAGTCATGAATGGATATGAAACCGCCAAATGGATCCATTCTCACCTGCCGGGAACAAAAATGTTGGTATTAAGTATGCTCGATGCCGATTATGTGTTCATTCGCATGCTGCGACTGGGAGCAAGAGGTTTTATGATCAAAGACAGCCATCCCGAACAATTTTACAAGGCACTGGTTCAGATCCGGGACCAGGGCTATTATATGAATGAAAGTTTTTCGCCAAGGATGGCGCAGCGTTTAAAAAATGACCCGGGACAGACGAGCAGCATATCCCCATTGGATCCTCCCAAACTTTCTGATAAGGAACTCGAATTCCTCAAGCTGGCCTGTACGGAGATGACCTACCGTGAAATTGCAGATGCATTAGGGGTCAGCATCCGTACAGTGGACAGCTATCGGGATGTACTGTTCGACAAACTGGGTGTTTCAACCCGCGTCGGACTGGTACTGTATGCTATTAAAAATGGTATTGTAATGATTTGATGGATTCCATTTCCTGCATGAAATCATTACTCCAGTAACCAATATCATAATAATTAACGGTATCGAATAAGCGCGACATCCGCATATCTCTTTCTTCCGGTTCCATCAATATTGCCTGTAAGAGCACCTCTTTCAGGGAACGTTTATCATAAGGATTCGTCCGGAGTGCATAACCCATTTCTACCGAAACACCGGCAAATTCAGAAATGATAACCACTCCTTTGTTTTCTTCCTTGAGTCCCTGTACCGCTACATACTCTTTCGCTACCAGGTTGAGGCCATCGCGCAGCGGAGTAATCCAGGCGATATCTGATACCGCATAATAGGCAACCAGCTCTTCAAAAGGAAAAGACCGGAAGAAAAAATGAATTGGGGTCCAGCCAATGCGACTGTATTTGCCATTTATTTTTCCAACCGCCTGTTCCAGCTCCTGCTGCACTTTTTCATAAATCTTCATGCCTTTTGCAGGTGGCGTACAGATATTGATCAGCTCAACTTTTCCATGAAACTCCGGATACTCTTCCAGGAATTCCTGGAATGCGTAAATTTTTTCAAGCGGACCCTTTACATAATCCAGTCGCTCTACACTCAATACGATCTTTTTATTCTCACCTACCTGATCCCGGAGTTGCTGCACCAACTTCCTGCGTTGTGCTTTTTCATAACACTCCTTGATATAACCGGTATGTACACCAATAGGATGTGCGCCCAGCTTCACTTTGCGGGATCCTGCTTCAATAAGTCGCGGCATTTTTTCAACACCTAACGGGCAGCTATAGCTGAGGAATCGTTCCGTGCAATTTTGTTCTTCCAGCACTGTAACGGGCAACAAACTTCTCACAACATCTACAAAGTTTTCTGCATAGCGGGGAATATGGAATCCGATATAATCACATTGGAGCAGGCTTCCTATAATATCACCTCTCCAGGGGATGATGTTGAAAATATCAGCCGGCGGGAAGCTGGTATGGTGGAAAAATGCAATATTCAGATCAGGTCTTAACTGGCGTAATATTCCTGGAACCATCCATAAATTGTAATCGTGAATCCAGACATTGGCGCCATAGTCTGCCTCTTTGGCTGTCTTTTCTGCAAAGAGCCGGTTGATGCGAACATAATGATCCCAGTGGTCGTGGTTGAAACTGGCTTTATCAATGAAGGAGAAAATGGTAGGCCAGAAGGCTTCTTTCGAAAAGACCTTGTAAAAAAGCTCCACTTCCTTTTTAGTAAGCCCTATTCTTCCCGCTAACAGGTTGGGATATTTTTCTTCATCAATATAGATGTTCCGCAATTGCGAGCCGGTTTTTTCAACTTCCTCCCAGGCAATCCAGGTACCGGACCGGCCTTCGCGGAAAAACCCCATCAGGGAGGGAATGATACCATTGGGACTGGTAGGCGGTACATGTTTACGTTCGCCATTCACTTCCCTGATTTCATAAGGCAGGCGATGATATACCATCAACAGCTGGTTTTCACCGGCAGCCGGCATTTCATTGCTTTCTTCAAGCGCCGGATCATATTGATTAAACGCTCCAAATGCTCTGAAGGCTTCCAGGATACCACCACATCCCGGGCGTTCCGCCTGGTAAATGAGCGACTGTCCGGCTGTTGCTTCAACCAGCGCAGGCTCTGCTGCACCCACTACTACTCCTTTATAACCAGTTTGGTATAAAGAAAGGTCGTTCAGGGTATCACCGGCCACCAGGATCTGATCTTCAGAAACTTTCAACAGCTTCACCAATTGTTTCAGGGTGTAGCCTTTATTAACTCCGGGGGGTAGAACATCCAGGAATTTTCCGGCTGAAACCAGCACATCACAACCCAATTCGGCTGCGGAAGCTTTTAACTCCTCCATATCGGTTTCATGATCAAAGAAATAGGAACTACGTCTGGTCATTGGAACTTCCTGGCGTTTCAGGCCACGAATATCTTTAAGGCGGTTATTCACCACAAGTGAGCCCGGCCACCTGTTTTCAATTTCGGACTGAATAGGTTGGATAGGTTCCAGCGTGCGGCCATTTACTACTGTAGCTCCTACATCGCAAATAATATAATCAGGGTTAGGGATCACAGGGTCATTCAAAAGAGGGATTACTGTTTCAAGACCGCGACCTGTAACAAACACCAGCCGGACAGTAGGATTCTCCCGAATCACCCGGTACAGTTGCTGTTTGTCAGCACTTTTACCACCTAAAAATGTTCCATCCAAATCCGTTGCTAATAATAACATACTATCAATTTTATCGTAAATAATGTTCAAGCAGTCTCATCTCATTAAACGGAGAAGACTGTTTATATAATATCCGGTACACCGCAGATAAGAGCGGTAACTGGAGTTTGGCTGCATTTGCTAATGTATAAAGTCCGCGTGCGGCAGGATAACCTTCCGCCACCATCTGCATATGCGTTTGTGCCATATGCACAGAATAACCACGACCAATCAACTGGCCAAATGCCCCGTTCCGGCTAAAGCCTGAATAGGCAGTAACAAGCAGATCGCCGAAATAGGCAGAATCATTTAAATCTCTTGGGGCTGGATGTAAGGTGTCGACCAGGGTCCTTGTTTCTCTCAGCGCATTGCTTATTACCACCGCAAGGAAATTGTCGCCGAAATTCATCCCCCGCACGATCCCTGCAGCAATACCGACAACATTTTTCATAATGGCGGCCAACTCAACACCCATCGGATCCTGGTTTTGGATCACTTTCAGGTAGGGAGAAGTAATCGCTTCAGCAACCTCCTGCACGGCAGTTGTATCATACCCTGAAACAGTCAGATAGGTTTTTCTACCCATGGCGATTTCTTCCGCATGGCAGGGTCCGCCAAGCACAATGCAGTCTCTTGCATTCGTACCCAGTTTTCTTGCCAAAAACACAGAGGGAATTTCACCAGTTCCGGGCACCACTCCTTTGATAGATACCAGCAATCGCTTGCCGGGAGGTAATACTTCTTCCCAGTCTGAAAGCGTTGATTCCAAATAGGCGGAGGGTACGGCAAATAAAATATGGTCAGCGGCATTCACTGCTGTGGCAATGTCGGCCACCGGATGAATCGTATCGAGATTAAGCGATAGGTAATTCAGATAATGTTGCGGACTCCGGTGCATCAAAATATGATCCACATGGGCGGATGACCTTAACAACCAGGTCACCTGCACGCCGCTTTCTGAGAAAATCTTTACCAGGGCTGTAGCCCAACTTCCACTGCCAACTATACTGATTTTTTGTAATGCAGGCATGGTGCAAAGGTACCCCATAATGCCCTGTAATCGGGCCTTAAGCAGTTAATTAAAATTATATATCATTGATTATTAACAGATTAAACAGCTTATTTTAATGGTATTTTCATATGAGACAGTTTCCCGGTACTTTTGCGCCACACTATCAGCTAGCCAATGAAAAATACTCCCTTCACCGCCAAACATCA
>JAGKTB010000410.1:0-5816 GCA_018993145.1 Flavihumibacter sp. | reverse complement strand
TCAACCAATACATTAAGAGATAGATTTTTGTAACGGAAGGTGTTATCCCATCCGGCACGGAACTTTGGATTTATATCACCTACATCCTGCCAATAATTACTGCGTTTGGGGAAAGCGGCACGCGCATCTCCTCTCCAGTTCAGGATAGGAAGACCATTTCTAGGATCATCAATTTTATTTCCATTAGCATCAACTGCCTGGAATGGTTGAGATTGTATGGTAGTTCTCAGTGTACCATAGGACTTGCCAACAACTGCCCAGGAACTTATTTCGGCAATATCAGCACCCAGATTATATTCTGTTCTTCCTTCATACAATGAAACAATTTTGTTTCTGTTGCGGCTAAAGTTCACTGCGGTATTCCAGGAAAAATTCTTTCCGTTTACCGGAGTTCCATCAATAGCAAGTTCAATTCCCTTGTTCTGAATTTCACCTGCATTGATCAGAATGGATCTTACACCTGATTCAAGTGGCGCTGTAATTGGAAGAATCTGGTTTTTTGTATTATCCTGGTAAAAGCTAACAGCGAAGCCTAAGCGATTATTCAGGAAGCGCATATCCATACCGATTTCTTTGGAAATCTTGCGAAGCGGCTTGATATTCGGTTGCAATACCTGGCTTGATGAATAAGTGGAAGAAGGAACAGTAACTCCATTCGTATTGCTGAATCCATTAAGATTGAAGCCGGGATTAAGAATGAAAGGATCTGCATCTCCACCAAGCGCTGCAATATTTGCCCTTAGCTTTCCAAAGCTAATCCAGTTGGGCAGCCTGAAGCTTTCAGTGAAAATCCAGGAAGCGCTGACTGCCGGATAATTATAAAAATTGTTTCCTTTACCATTTGTATAGGTCAGGGCAGAAGACCAGTCTCCCCTCCAGGTAGCGTTCAGGTAAAGCATATTTTTGTAAGAAAGGTCAGCGCTCGCATACAAAGAATTAAATCTTTTCCTGTTTAAAATTCCACCATTGGTATACGGTTGTTCTACAGAATTTGAAATAAAATAGTTCCCGGGATAGTTCAATCCGCCCCTGGTTTCACTGGTGGAATAGGTAGTTTTGTAGTTCTGCATTTCTCCACCAACATAACCGGAGATACTAAGGTCATCATTAAGGTCTTTATTCATCATTACCATCCACTTCATGAACTGGCTCTCCTTGGTATTGAAACCCATGCTGTAGAAACCACCAGCATAGTTTCTCAACAAGCCTAATTCTTTTGACTCTGATTTGCGATAGATATTGTTGATATTACCTTCGAGTATCAGCTTGGCCCAGCTGTTCAACTGGAAATCCAATGCAACACGCGTGCGAAGCAGTTGCTCATTCTGTGTATAATTGAAGTTATAGAGAGAATACCAGAATCTTGTTTCAGGTGCTTTATTGGGTTCATCCGAATTGTTTGGATCAGGAGCGCCGCCCAAAATACTGGTATAGTTCTCTTTTCTCATCCAATACTTGGTGTCATAGTTCCTCGGTAATACCCAGCTGAACATATGCCCAAGGTTGAAGGATCCAAATGCGTCGTAACCTCCGAGACGGGGTGGATTTTTTCCTTTAAAATTGGTATAAGATGAACTTACATCAATATTGATTCGTTTCGTGATCTTATGAGTTACCCTTAAATCAAATGCGTCTTTAGACATATTGTTGTTCCGGTATATGCCACGACCTTCATTATGATTGTAAGAAAGACGGAAAGTTGATTTCTCTGTACCCGCCTCTAAAGCCACATTCGTGTTGGTACCAAATCCCTGCTGATAAGCATCCAGGTAATTGTTTGGTTGAGGCGAATATTTGGTCATGGTACCATCATAATTCTGCACTTCCTGTCCAAGCATACGGGGTCCCCAGTTTTCCAGTTCCCTGTTTATCTGGCGATCAATATATGGTTTACCAGTAATTGGATCAATCGGGAATACTTTGGTGTACCAGTTTTCATTTGGTTGATAATTGGGTTCTCTCGCATCCGTAAAGAAAGCACCAACTGTTCCCCCTCCAAATTCATTTTGGAATTCAGGTCCTGCATATGGATCAAAAACATTTACGGTCTGGTTGAGAGAAACGCCAATGCCTTTCCGCTGAGCTCCTTTTTTGGTTGTGATCAGAATTACACCATTGATGGCGCGGGTACCATACAATGCTGCTGCCGCTGAACCTTTTAAAACTGAAACAGATTCGAAATCTTCCATGTTCAGGTTTTTCAGATCATTACCGAAATCGCGGCCTGTACCATTGAAGACATCATTATCCATAATAACCCCATCCACAACAAAAATGGGTTGGTTATTACTACCCAGCGTTGAGTTACCACGTATTACTATTTTGGTATTACCAAACAAACCACCCGCACCCTGGTCAATATTAACACCTGCAACTTTTCCCTGCAATGCATTAATGGGGTTTACTTCATTTGTTTTCGCCAGGTCACCTCCCTTAACTTCAGTTACAGAGTAACCGAGTTGTCTCTTTTGTTTACTGATACCAAGAGCGGTAACAACAACCTCTCCCAGAGACCCATCCATTGATTGCATTGTTATGGATAACAAACTGCTGGATCCAACTTTAATTTCCTGGGGTTTAAAGTTTACGGAACTGATTTCCAAAATGGAGTTATTTCCACTAACCTCCAAACTGAAGCTACCCTGATCATCTGTAGAAGTAGCGTTATTTGTGCCTTTTTCTGTTACGGTAGCACCTGGCACAGGTACTCCGTTTGCATCTTTGACGTTGCCGGTCACCTTCCTCTGTTGAGCGAATGACCATGTTGTACAGACACAAAGCAATACAACAAGCAGCAGTCGAATTGTTGATTTGATCATATTGGTTGTTTTAGGTAAAAACAGTTTATAATTAAGTATGAATTGGAGTTGGCTGAATCAGTTTTATAGGGAATCGATCAAAGCTGGGAGAATCAATTTTTTCCATCACAAGCGCTGTAGCTCCAATTATTTCAGCGTTGTAGTTCATTTGCGAGACTTCCATTCTTACATCTTCTGCAATCGCAGGTATACAAAGCCTGTTTATTGCATACTGAATAGATGTTATCCAGAACTTGCCAATGGTTGCCCCTCTGCCACTTAATACTATCAATTCGGGATTCAGTAAATGAATAAGTATCGCAACTCCCCGCCCTATTTGATAACCTGCTTCAGCAATCAGTTCAATTACAAACTGGTCTCCATGAAGGGCAGCATGTACTATCAGCTCAAATGCCCTTTCCGGATCAGTCGGATCAAAGTCATTGTTTAAAATGGAGTTTCTTCCGGATTGAATTCCTTCCTGTACTTTTTCAATTAAAACCAATACAGAAGTTTCTGTTTCCAGGCATCCTGTCTTTCCACAAGCACATAATTTGTTATTATCAAAAAGAGGAAGATGGCTGACCTCGCCTGCGTAACCTTTATGACCACGGAATATTTCTCCATTCAGGATCATGCCCAATCCAATATCCCAGCTTAAGTTCAGCACCATTGTATTCTGATGGCCGGCCGCTTTACCGAATTTGAATTCGGCAAGCGCAACTAAACTTGAAATGGTATCGATAAAAACCGGAAGCTGTAGTTGTCTGCTTAAAAATTGCGATACACCCTTTTCAGAGTTCCCTTGATAAAATAAACTCAATGCATTTGTAGAATCAAAAGCACCCGATATAGCAATTCCGACACCCAGTATGATGGATTTATCAATTCCTGAATCCGCGATCAACTCCTCAACTCTTTGAGAAAAAAAGACAAGCGTCTCCTCACTACTGCCTCGTGTCCATTCGAATTCGGCTTCTGCAACTTTTTTATTTTGATTGGAAATAAGGTATATCCTGTTAAGAAACTGGTCAGTTATCACAGCTACTACAAAGAATGAATTTTCCTGTAAAACATAGGTCTTGGCTTTACGCCCCAAACCCGTTAAGCCTGGTCCAACCTCCATTACCAGGTTCTCATCCTTTAATTCATCAAGAATGCGGGTAGTTAAGGGAATGCTTCTGTTAATCCGGTGGCTTATCTCCGAACAGGAGATCCCGGCATTAAAATAAAGCTGTTTTAATACGGCTTTTTTATTGATAAGCTTTTTATTACCCCCCAACATGATTAGCAATTCTTAACAAGGAATTAACTGAATCTATAATAAAATTCTAATAGCTCTTTAATCTTTCTTAAAATTTTATAAAGTTGTTCTTTATTAACCCCGAATTGCTGTAGATTATCCTGAATTCCTCAAAAACTGAGTTTTGTTTAATAAAAAAAAGCCGTTGCTTCAACGCAACGGCTTAACCATTTCTTACTGAATATTAACATCAAACCTCTTCGGCCTTCATTGATTTCGCCTGGCGTATCCGCTCGTTTTCATCCAAATGGATCTTACGCATGCGAATAAAGTTCGGCGTCACCTCAATACACTCATCGTGCTGGATATATTCCATACACTCTTCCAGGCTCATCAGCGTTTTTGGTGCAATGCGGGTTGCATCATCACTTCCACTGGCACGGTGGTTGGTCAGTTTCTTACCTTCTGTAACGTTCACCACCAGGTCGCCCGGCTTGATGTTTTCCGCCACAATCTGGCCGGCATATACATCTTCTCCCGGATCCACAAAAAAGGTTCCGCGATCCTGTAATTTATCAATAGAGTAACCGGTTGTCTTCTCAGTATTCTTGGAAATCAATACACCATTGTTACGTCCGGGTATAGGTCCTTTCCAGGGTTTGTATTCCAGGAACCGGTGCGCCATTACAGCCTCTCCGGTTGTAGCAGTCAACATTTGAGTGCGCAAACCAATCAATCCACGTGAAGGAATTTCAAATTCCAGGTGCTGCATATCGCCCTTGGTTTCCATCACATGCATTTCACCTTTTCTACGGGTAACCAGATCGATTACTTTAGATGCAAATTCCTGCGGCACATCCACTACCAGTACCTCATAGGGCTCGCAACGCTTGCCATCAATATTTTTCAAAATAACTTGTGGCTGACCTACTGTGAGTTCATATCCTTCCCGGCGCATGGTTTCAATCAATACACCCAGGTGCAGAATACCACGACCATAAACCTGGAAACTATCACCACTATCGGTGTCGAATACCCGAAGTGCAAGGTTCTTCTCAGTTTCCTTCATCAGGCGATCGCGAAGGTGACGTGAAGTCACGAACTTACCATCCTTACCAAAGAAAGGAGAGTTGTTGATGCTGAACAGCATATTCATCGTTGGCTCATCCACACTGATCACAGGCAATGCTTCCATTACTTCCTGGTCAGAAATGGTGTCTCCAATATTGAAATCTTCCAATCCTACTACTGCACACAAATCACCGGCTAACACTTCTGTTACCTTACGCTTACCCATGCCTTCGAACACATACAGTTCTTTTACACGCTGCTTTTTAACAGTACCATCCGCTTGCATCAATGCGATCGGTTGGTTCTCCTTGATCGCACCACGCTGCACTTTACCAATTGCAATTCGTCCAAGGAAGGATGAATAATCCAATGAGGTGATCTGCATTTGCAAAGGACCTTCTTCCACTCTGGGTTCAGGTACGTATTGTAATATGCCATCCATCAACGGGGTGATATCTTCACAGGGTGTGTTAGAACTGTTGAACCAGCCATTTTTACCCGAACCATAGAAGGTGGGGAAATCGAGTTGTTCTTCCGTAGCATCCAGGTTGAAAAACAGTTCGAATACAGCGTCATGCACTTCATCAGGGCGACAGTTCGGCTTGTCTACCTTGTTGATTACCACGATGGGCTTCAGGTTCAGCTGAAGGGCTTTCTGCAACACAAAACGGGTTTGTGGCATGGGACCTTCAAAAGCATCTACC
>JAGKTB010000040.1:0-5248 GCA_018993145.1 Flavihumibacter sp. | reverse complement strand
CAGATCATGTTTCCTTTCCATTTTCCAACCCAGGAGCTTGGGAAGGAGTCAGATCCGATAGCTTTTTTTTGTGCTATTAGGTTCTGACTGATCATTAAGCAGAAAATCAGTACCGATAAAAAAGAGAGGCGTTTCTGTGGCAGCGTCATATGGCTCTGAATGATTTCCACAAATTCGGGAATATTTCATGCAAGGCATCATTCTTGTTACCAGAATTACGAAGATTTTTTATCTGTACTCTGAGAAAAAAAGAGGGCGTGATGTTCGCATCACGCCCAGCTTTTGTAACTCAACTGTAAAACCAAAAAAAACTATTAAAACCTGATTGCATAGCCAAGATTGATGGCGTAATCAGCAAATGCTGCATCCCCATGGCGATAGGTGCCGCTTGTGATGGAAGCTTCTTTGTCTGTAACGCTGCGGGTACGGTTTCTTTCCAGGGCTACCGGAACTGTCAGAAAGAAAAGTGATTTTTTCTGTTGTAAAACAAGTCCGGGTTCAACGGATACAACATACCCCGGTCTGCGAAATCCTTTGCTGCCGCCGAGGATATCTTCCACTGGAATTCCTTCGATTCTTCCACCAATACTTCCGGAAAGTCCTTTCAGCGTACCTATAAAATTGTACTGAAAGCCGATACGTGCCATATACTGATCCGCCACGCTCATGATGGATTCATTGGCCAGAACCGGGCTGAGTGTTTCACGATACGTACGGGTGCCGTTCACTTCCCGTGGATTTGAGAGGTAGAAAAAATTCCCGTAGAGTCCGGCTAAAGGGGAGAAGTTATAGAAGCTGTTCAGTTCTACTGCGATCCCGGTTCCACCGTCACCCAGTTGAATGGATTGATCCACCGGTCGAAGCTGGGCAGAGCCATTTGGTCCAACATTCTGAAAATAGTCCTCGTAGTTATAATCGCCGGTTGGAAGTTTGAGTCCGGCTCCCAGCTGGAAATTTCCCTTGCTGTGTTTAGTGGGGTCAATCATCCAGCGATAGGCCATAATTCGCATATCGCCAATCCCGAAGGAACGTGTATTATGACGTTCTGTTCGGCCATGTTCGTATAAGGAAGACCGTTTGTTCATTCCAATAGGCAATCCAACCAGGAGCGACCAGCGTGGATTGATTTGTTTGGAAACAGAGAGATCCAGCAGGTGCTGCCAGTTGATTACTTCGGTATTTTCTTTCAGGCGTTCTTCCTGTTCCTCGCGGCCTTTAAAATGGCGAAAGGATTTGAAATAACGATAACCCATATTAAACTGCCAGGTACCTGCTTCAATCTGCTGGCCACTGACGTTACAACTGGAACCGCCACCGCGAATGGCTACGCAGCCCTGGGCGTTTACTTTTGATGCGATCGATATAAATGATAAAGAGGCGATTATGATTTTTTTCATGTCAATTCGTTTTGGTTGTTGCTTGATTTTTTTTCATGGTTAATTTTTTGACGATGAGTTCGCCTACCCGTTTACCGGATTCACTTCCGAGTTCATTATCGAACCGGAAATGAATACCACCGTAAAGACGACTCATCGCAGCTTCAGCTGCTGCATCACGGAAGGATTTGATTTCGCGGTTAGCGATACCAAATTCAAGCAGGGAAGTGTCAGTGAATGCGAGGTTTTCTCCAAATACACTGCCCATGGTTTCAGCGGCGGCTGCAGAAACCGTAGCGTGTCCGCTCGGGAATGAGGGGAAGGGTGGAGTTTGGATATAAGGTCTCCACTCCGGATCAATAAGTTGATTGATAACAGTTTCAGGCCGGATATAGTTAAACATATACTTGCCTTCCCAGCAACTGATAAAGCCATCGAAGAGGGCAATCGCTGTTTTCGCATAACCGGTAACGGTAGTATTGAAATCAGCGCCTGCTTTTTGTGCAGCGATCCCTACGATATTCATCCAATGACCGGGAGGTGAGAACTTTTTGGTAGCAAACATTACGTGGCCAGTGACATTCATCTTGAACGGGTTATCATCCCAGAAATCAGCAATGTGTTTTTGTTCCTCAGTCAGGCTGTCCCCGATTTGTTTTACCTCCATCATGGCTTTGTAAAAAGCGCTGTTTTTGTTATTGGGTTCAAATTTTGGTGGAATCATTGCTCTGCAAACAGCAGCGCTGTCCAGCACAAATGATCTGATCTCCATCCAGTGAGGCTCTACTGCCTGTGCATACATAGGTGGAGTGGGAACATAACGGCCTGGTTCCTCATTCACGGTATATCGGGTAGCGCTGCGGGTTTCGGCGTAGTTGTCCTTTTTTGCCCAGGCAAGGATGGTAGCTACTACCGTATCGGAATAGGCGATGCTGCCGGAGATTTTTTCGGCAGGCATGCCTACACTGTCTGCGATATTCAACAGCTGACCATAATAATCCATCAGGCTGCCTTCAGGGAAAGTAACAGCGTTGCCCACTTTGGTGAAGGCCAGCATGGCAGCCAACGGAAAATCAATCCGGCTGGTGTCTTCAGGTGCAGGCATCTTTGGCATATGGGTAACCTGTTGATACAAGGTTTGATAATTCGAAGGATCACCAGCTGCAACTATTTCGTAAGCAGCGATAGTGGCATAAGCATAGTTCCGGCTGGCTATCATTGGTGCGAAATTGTTTTCCAGCACTACATCGTTCAGTTTTTTTACTGTTTTACTGAAAAGGACCGGATCGTGAATGGTACGTGCATAGTCTTTTTTCGATTGGCAGGCACCCAGTAAAAGAGTGAGTACTATTGCCATACCACTAATCATGCTTTCTTTGCGATTCATATGTTGTTTGTTTTTCTAATTTGATCCATCAGCCTGACCTTTTTTGATCGCGAAACTTCCTATGGCTTCTCCACATCTTAGTCCAGCTTCAGAGTCGAACCTGTAATGAATGCCACCATAAATCCTGGATTCAGCAGCTTCCAGCGCCATTGCTTCGTACTGGGCAGCTTTATCCGGGAAGATATATCCCAAAACAGTGGAAGCGGCTGCAGAAAAGGTGGAATGTCCGGAAGTGTAAGAGGGGAAATTCGGAAGACCGATGGTTTTAATCGAGGGATCAACCTGAGATGGACGAGGATACCAGTAAAAAGTTTTGGCATCCCAACAGCTGACACCTGCATCGAAAATGGCCATGTTCATTAAAGCAAGCACACGTGCAGTGCGGAGTTCGCTGAATTTTGCTGCAGCAATAGCTTCACAGGCAATTTCGTTCCAGTGACCAGGGGGCGTGTAAGTAGCGGCTCCATCGCTCCACAATTGAGCAATACGCCAAACTTCACCGGATTTTACCTCACTCATTTTCTTTACTTCTGCCAGCGCAGTTTTAAACTCCTCTGAATTTAATGCCGGTGGTGGTGGCGGACGAAGGGAATCACGCTGGGCTGTTGTTATGAGAAATTGTTTTACGTTTCCAAAGAGCGGCAACATACCTGGTCTTGCGGGAAGTTCCATGCTTTTCCAGGGCATGGTGATACCGCGACTCACAGCTGCTGCTTCCAATTCTTTCCATATGGTAGGATTGCCACCTGCCTGGCCCATTCCATCGGTTCTATAACGGGCAAGTGTAGTTGCAGCAATCTGTGCTGCTATGGCTTCTCCCGCCTGGATATCGGAGGGGGATGCGAGTCCGGATACCAGTTTGGCTCTTTTTTGTTCTGCACGTTCCTTGTCCAGCATCACAGTGTCATTCGGGAACATTACTTTCAGCAGGCGGTATGCAACATCTGCAACCACCGCATCTTCGGAGGGATAGGAAGGAAGTGTTTCCTGTATGGGTTCCAGTGCTTCAACAGCGGGTGAATTGACTGCGGGGGCCATCCGGTTGTATTTGAATTTATAATGCCAGGTAGTAACCATTGCATCATAAAGCGCAACCTGAAGGTAAGCATAGGCCCTGCTGGCATAAGGCGGATTGGCAAAAGGAAATTTAGGATAAACTCCTGGGTTCTGGGCATTTGGCGCCGGATAGGTGCCATCCGGATTGGCTTCGGGTGGAATATTGTAAATCGCTACCAGTTCCCTGGCGATTTCATTCCAGCGGATAATGCCACTGTTTTTCCATTTTTCAATGCTTTTTTTATCAGCTGAACTGATGGAGCGCTGTAAATCCTGGATTTCTGTTAGTTCCTGTTGATAGGCTACACTGTTAACTGCCAGCGGTTCTTCAATCTGTATTTCTGTGGGTGCAGCTAACAGGATGGGCTTCCAGTTACCACCGTTTTGATCAAGAGAAGCCGGTTCAAAATCGGGTAAGGATCGCTGTGAGATTTCTTTGGAACAGGCTGCCAGCAAAAACAGCGCTATTATAATTGAGATATGTTTGGTCATTGTTGCTTCTTTTGGAAAGGTTTAAAAACATATTGCAGTCCGGCCATCCAACCAAAGGATTTGCCCATATTTCTTCCGGCAATTGTTTGATCTGCCATGGCATTAATCGCCAATCCTTTGATTCCGGGAATCCAGAATAACCCGGTAAGTGCAACCGACTCCCGGTTCATACGGTTACCGGGGTAGGGCATATCGTTTCTGCGAATGTCGGAGCCACTGGTTGCGAGCGACCAGTTATACTGCAGGCCGATACGTAAGCGTTTATTGTCAAAACCGGCACGGATACTTCCATCCCATACATCGGGAATGGCCATCTCATTGCTATAGTATTGGTCATCCGAGTAGTAGGTTTCGCGGTCTACTTTGATTTTTCCTTTTGCGATATATCCGGTTTGTACTGTAGCAAACCAGCCTTTATCCAGTTTGTAATGCCCAATAATACGGGCCTGTGCCGTGCTTGCTCCCAGTCCGATTGAATAGGGTAAAAAATCAGGAATATAATCGCTTACCGGGGTGGAAAATCCTACTGTTCCAAATGTGAGCAGTGTTCCTTTCCATACCCTGGATTTACTTAGCTGGATTTTTGCTTCCATCTGGAGGTCCTGCCAGCCTTTCATATGGGCCATATAACCAGCATCTGAGCTGTTGGAAATATGTGGTACAGTAGCGAATACAGCGATGCGATTGGTGATTCCATATCCAATCATCGGCATAAATTGTTTGGAGGTGAACTTTCCCACATTGAGATTTTCTCTGAGTCTTTTACCCTCCCAGTATTCGGTCCAGGTCATCTGACCATAATCGGCTACCAGACAAAGTTCTCCTTTAGTCATTGTGAAGCCGTCAAAAGCAGTTTGTGCGATAGTGTCCATACTGCCAAAAAGCAGCGACGCGACAACTATCGTATTCTTAACAACACGATTCGACATTTTGGTTG
>JAGKTB010000039.1:0-4858 GCA_018993145.1 Flavihumibacter sp. | reverse complement strand
GAGAATTCCTCCCCCCTGCTTCCTATAGCCTGGTGCAACAGGTCGAGAACCGCGGGGTATTTTCTTTCTGTATGTGTCCGGGGGGTATCATCGCGCCAGCGGCTACTGCTCCGGGTGAGTTGGTGGTCAATGGCTGGAGTCCCTCCAAGCGCAACAACCCTTATGCGAACTCCGGCATGGTGGTGAGCATAGAAGAAAAAGACTGGCAACGGTATAAAGGTCCCCTTGGTGCCATGGAGTTTCAGCGCCAGGTAGAGCAGCGTGCTTTTACAGCAGGGGGCGGACAGTTGGTGGGTCCGGCCCTGCGTATGACAGATTTTGTACAGAAGAAGGTTTCTACAGATTTACCGGATTGTTCTTATCTGCCCGGGATCAAGGCCGCGCCGCTTTGGGAAGTGTTACCGGATTTTGTGTATAAAAGCCTGGCGGGCGGTTTCCAGGCATTCGGACAAAAGATGAAAGGCTATTATACCCGCGATGCTGTGGTAGTAGCTACCGAGTCGCGCACTTCTTCCCCGGTGAGAATACCCAGAGACCCGGAGTTGCTGAATCACCCGCAGATAGGAAATTTATACCCTGCTGGTGAGGGCGCTGGTTATGCAGGAGGCATTGTGAGTGCAGCCATGGACGGAGAACGCATTGCGCGGGTCCTGGCTGCCATCTACCACTAATAATATTTTTGGTAGCGCTTGTAATGATTTGGTTTTTCCGGCATCCAATAGACAGCAACTATAACTTTCTAAACCAACAACACCAGATATGCCTTTATTGGAGGTTCACAACCTGAAAAAACATTACGGCGCACACAAAGCCGTAGATGATATCAGTTTTTCGATTGAGCGGGGTAGTATTTTCGGCTTACTCGGACCTAACGGTGCCGGTAAAACGACCTTACTGCGCATGATCACAGGGATCTTTTATCCCGATGGCGGACAAATCAGTTTTGATGGCCGCCCTTTCAAAGCGGAGGACGATATCCTGCACATTGGCTATATGCCCGAAGAACGCGGACTCTACAAGAAAATGAAGATCGGCGAGCAGGCCATGTACCTGGCCCAGTTAAAGGGACTCTCCAAGGCAGAGGCCCTGGAAAAAGTCAAAACCTGGTTCGAGAAATTCGAAATGCAGAGCTGGTGGAATAAAAAAGTAGAGGACCTGAGTAAGGGGATGGGACAAAAACTGCAGTTTGTGACTACTGTACTGCATGAACCTAAACTGATCATTCTCGATGAACCCTTTAGTGGGTTGGATCCAGTGAATGCCAACCTGATTAAGGAAGAGATTTACAACCTCGCGAAAAGAGGCTGTACGGTGATCTTCAGTACCCACCGGATGGAGCAGGTAGAAGAGATCTGCGACCAGATCATCCTGGTGAACAAGGGACAAAAAATCCTGGATGGCACAGTACATGGCGTGAAGCAGGAATACAAGAAGAACCAGTTCAAAGTATTGACCGAAGAAGGGATTAACTTACCGGCTTCTGCACAGTTCCAACTGGTACAACAAAACGGTCATGAATACACGATTCAGTTAGCAGCAGGTACAAGTACCAATGCCGTACTGGAAGAGTTGATTCGCAACCAGGTACCCGTGCTTGGCTTTACTGAAATCCTGCCATCGCTGAATGATATCTTCATTCGCCTGGTGGAAGGAACTCATGCAACTACCCGTGCTTTTCAAGCCGCTTCCTAACCATTAACACAGAACCATGAACAAGACATTTATCATCATAAAACGCGAGTTTTTAAGTCGCGTGCAGAAAAAGACATTTTTACTCTCCACCATCCTGTTGCCGATATTAATCTTTGGGCTGTATGGACTGATCATTTATTTCAGTGTAAAAGGGGAAGAGGATATTCGGGTAGCCATTGTAGATAGTAAGGGTGTATTGGAAAACAAGATCCAGTCTGACAAGACACTGAGTTTTACTTTTCTGAAACAAGCCGATACCGCGCAATTGCAGAAAGACCTGGTGGATAAAAAATATTCCGGTTATATCCTGCTACCGGATAGCATCAGCCGGCGCGATAGTCTGCAGTATCATACCCGCAACAACGTGGGACTGATGACACAGGGCAAGATTGAGAGTCGCATTAACAAGGCGCTGGAAAAAAGCAGCCTGCAAACCCTGCTGGCTCCCGGTGTAACCCTGGAGCAGGTGGAAACCAATAAAACCAAAATTGATCTGAAAGTATCCAAGTCGGATGGCAAAACAGGCAATGCCGGATTTGCTACTGCGCTCGGTTTTATTTGCGGATTCCTGATTTACATCGTGCTCTTTATTTATGGCTCCATGGTAATGCGCGGTGTGATGGAAGAAAAAACCAACCGCATTGCGGAAGTAATGGTGAGCAGTGTGAAGCCTTATCAGTTGATGATTGGCAAGATTGTAGGCATTGGCGCGGTTGGATTGTTGCAGTTCCTGATCTGGGGGGTATTGATGTTGTCCTTGCAGTTATTGATTCCGGTATTGTTCCCGCAGGTGATGGAGCAGGCGGGTGCTGCACAGGCGGCGGTGGACCAGGCCGGTGCTGCCAAATCCTCGATGGTTACTACTATCATGAACAATTTGCAGTCGGTGAATATGTTTATGATTGTCGGACTCTTTATCATTTATTTCCTGGGTGGCTATCTCCTGTATTCTTCTCTCTTTGCTGCAGTAGGCAGTGCGGTGAATGAAGATCCGCAGGATGCGCAGCAGTTGATGTTGCCCATCACGATGCCAATCATCTTTGCTTTTGTGATTATGACCCAGGCGATTAACAATCCCGATGGCGGGCTTGCCATCTTCGGCAGTCTCTTCCCCCTCACCTCTCCCATTGTGATGATGGCCCGGATTCCCTATGGCGTACCGGCCTGGGAGTTGATCCTCTCTATTGCTCTTTTGATTGGCGGTTTCCTTGGCACCACCTGGCTGGCTGCTAAGATTTACCGGACGGGTATTTTGATGTATGGGAAGAAGGTAACGTGGAAGGAGTTGTGGAAGTGGGCACGGATGTGAGGAAGTGAAAGGTGAAAGGTGAAAAGTGAAAGAGGGTGAAAGGTATGGAAGGTGAAACACGGAACTGTGTTTCACCTTTTTTCTTTTCACAACTTTCACCTTTCACTTTTCACTTTTCACCGTGTTGTTAATTCTTCCAAAATTACATGATTCTCCTTGCTCTTACGAATCCATTCGCATATGTTTACGAAACAATTCGTAACACAAAACACCACTTATGGAATCCTTATTAAATGAGAAAATCGAAAAACTGGAGAGAAAGTATTCAAGACTACAATTCGCTTTCTATTTGATTATTATTCTGGTACCGATTGCCTTTGTTTCTTTCGCCTTTCAAAATAAAGAGAAAGACATGCTTGATGTAAAGGGTAATATTATTCGGGATAATGAAGGCAGGCCCAGAATAGTGATGGGAGCACCAGCCAAGGGAATTAAAGGCAGAAAAAGACAAGATGAACTGGTTGGGATAGTTTACCTCGATGAAAATGGTAATGATCGCATCAGTTTTGGAAAGGAACCAGATCCCATGACACCTGAAGGTATAGTACCAAGGCGAATAGGCGCTTCCGGCATTTTAATACATGACAAAGAGGGCATTGAAAGAGGGGGATATGGAGTTTTGGATGATGACATGGCGATTTTAACCCTGGATTGGCCGAAATCAGGTGAAGCGGTTGCATTGAGTTCTTCCAACGCGTTTTCTGCTGTGGGAATATTTCATAAAACGAAAGTTGGTGAATACAAAGAAGCGATTACGATTGGAACCATACCCAATCAGTCCTACTCTTTTATTAGGTTTTCCGACACCTCGTACAATGAACGATTCCTGATTGAGGCCAAAGGCATGAAGAATGTGGAGGTGAAGCAGGTGAAAGGTGAAAAGTGAAAGATAGTCAAAGGCATGGAAGGTGAAACACAGTTCCGTGTTTCACCTTTTTCTTTTCACAACTTTCACCTTTCACTTTTCACCTTTCACCGTATTGTTAATTCTTCCACAATCACTAGAAATTCCTTTGCTATTACGAACTACTTCGTATATATTTACGAAACAATTCGTAACACAAATCTTCCTTACCATGAATCAATTCAAAAACGTACTATTAGCTGCGGGCTGTATGCTGGCGGTTGGAACAACACAGGCCTTTCCTTTTATCTATACAGGCGGACTCATGGGTGAGCTGCTGGAGGACCAGCCGGTGGTGGATACCGTACCGGGATCATTGGATGATCACCTGAAATCACTCGACAAAGCAGAGAAATCACTGACGATGGAACTCAGCAACAAAAACTGGGAATCGGTAGAGAAATCCATGCAGGCGGCACTGGCGAAGCTCAATTCCGGAGAAATTGAACGCGAACTGGCCAAAGCCATGAAAGAAATAGAAGCTTCCAAAAAGCATATTGCCGAAGAGTTGAAGGCAGCTTTTAACAAGGAAGAAATGCAGGAGCACCTAAAGGAACTGGATAAGGCATTGGCTCAATTGAAACTCGAGCAGTCCAGGATGAAAGAGGAGATCGAAGCCCAGCGGGAAGCAATCAAAACAGAACTTAAAACTTCCCTTCCCAATATGGAAAAGGAATTGAAAAACGCAAAGGCAGAAATCGCGAAAGCAAGAGTGCTGCTAACAGGTTATAAGGAAATGATCGGTAAAATGAAAGCAGAGGGACTGATCAAAGACGAAGCCAATTATCGCATCGAATATACAGGTGAAGCTTTGATCATTGATGGCAACAAACAATCCGAAGCCACCCTTCAAAAATACCGTTCCTATTTCCCGGATAAAAACACAGTGATTGAAAACAAAAACAATCGCTTCGATATAAAAAAGGACTAAACCTTGTCCGCATGAAAAAAAA
>JAGKTB010000409.1:0-7042 GCA_018993145.1 Flavihumibacter sp. | reverse complement strand
TTAACCAACTCGAAGTCGAAAGAAGATTGCCTGAGCTGGACTATTTTGTTGATAGTCCGCTTAGTATTGAGGCAACAGAAATGATTAAACGCTACCCGCAGTATTTTAATAAAAGAATTCAGCGTCTGCTGGAAACAGACAATGATCCTTTCCATTTTAATGGTCTCAAATACGTTAAAACGGTGGATGAATCCAAGCTGCTCAACTTCCGGAATGAACCCTGCGTCATTATCAGCGCTAGTGGCATGGCGGATGCAGGTAGAGTGAAGCCCCATATTCAGTAACCATGTCGAAAAGAGTGGCAATGCCATTCTGATGGTTGGATGTTGTGAACCAAGCTCATTGGGAGCACGACTCCTTTCTGGAAGAAAGGAAGTCTCCATTTTTGGCGTGGAACATGAAGTGCATGCTGAAATCGGTTCTGTGCGCAGCATGAGTGCCCATGGCGATTACGAAGATCTTAGTCAATGGCTGGGTTGCCAGGATTATAAGGCAGTTAAAAAACTATTCCTGGTGCATGGAGAATACGATGTACAGCAACAGTTCAAACAACGTCTACTGAACAAAGGGTTTCTCGATGTTGAAATCCCCGAACGCCACTGGGAAGTAGGACTTAGCTAAGCTCCAATGCCTGCAGGATATCTTCCAGGATATCCTGTTTGTTTTCCAGGCCAACTGAAATCCGAATCAAACCCGGACTGATACCTACAGCCATTCTTTCTGCTTCTGTCAGTTTACCATGTGTGGTGCTTGCAGGATGAGACGCGATGGATCGGGTATCTCCAAGGTTCGCTGACAGGGATAACATTTTCAGGTTATTCAGGAACTTCCTGCCAGCTTCCACGCCACCATTTAATTCAAAGCAGACTATGCCACCGCCATTTTGCATCTGTTTTTGAGCAATTGCATATTGTGGATGGTTGGGCAAAAATGGGTATTTAACCCAGGATAATTTCGGATGTCCTGATAATTGTTCTGCCAGGTACAGGGCATTGGAGGCATGGCGGTCCATGCGTACTTCCAGTGTTTCCAGACTCTTGCTAAGTATCCATGCATTGAAGGGCGATAAAGACGGACCGGTACTTCTGCAAAACAGGTAGACCTCTTTAATCAACTCTTTTTTACCCAGCACAACACCTCCCAATACACGCCCCTGGCCATCCAGCCATTTGGTAGCGGAATGTATTACCAGGTCGGCTCCCCAGGCTGCCGGCTGCTGATTCACCGGAGTAGCAAAACAGTTGTCTACATTTACCAGCAATCCATATTTGTCCGCCAGTTTTCGCACCGCTTCCAGGTCAATGATTTCCAAAGCAGGATTCGTCGGCGTTTCAAGGTAGATCATCTTTGTGTTGGGCTTGATCGCTGCTTCCCAACTACTGATATCTCCTGCATCTACATAACTATGTTCAATGCCATACTTGGGAAGGTATTTGGTGATGACCGTATGCGTGCTTCCAAAAATGCTGCGGCAGGCGAGCAAATGATCTCCTTGCTTGAGAAAACTCATGAAGCTGGCAAAGATGGCACTCATTCCGGAGGCGGTAGCAAATCCTGCTTCGGTTCCTTCCAGTGTACACATTCTGTCTACAAATTCCTGCACATTCGGATTGCTGAAACGACTGTAAATATTGTCCTCAGTTTCATCCGCAAATGCTGCCCGCATATCTTCTGCATTGTCAAAGCAGAAACTACTGGTCAGATACATGGGCTGGGAATGTTCCATCTCATTCGTGCGTTCTATCTGTGTGCGAATGAGTTTTGATATTGGGTGTTTCATGTACTTCTTTCTTAGGCTTTGATTCTTACCTCGTAACTTATCTCACAGCCTCCACGACGCAGTGTTTCAGCAACTGAACAATATTTATCCATGGATAACTGGGCTGCACGTTTGGCTTTGTCCTCATCGATTGTGCCACCCAGGGTAAATATGATGGTTGCTTTTTTCCAGAGCGCCGGTTCTTTCCCGGTTTCTCTTTCTGCTTCAATGTGCATGTCAAAATGCGTGATCTCCTGGCGTTGTTTCTTCAGAATGCTTACCACGTCAATTCCACTACAACCGCCTAACCCCATCAACAATAACTGCATCGGACGAACACCAAAGTTGTTTCCTCCGGTTTCCGGACTCGTATCAATTTTTATAGTATGTCCATTGGCATCAGTTGCTTCAAAGCCATAATCACCCGATGTCCTGATCACGTCAATTTTAATCATGTTAAGCGGATTTTTTTATCAATTCTTACAAAGGTAACGGAGGGAGCGTTTACTTTGCAGTTATGCAGCATCGTTTTGTATCGCCCCGGCCCTTTACCCTGGAATCCGGGGCAGTTCTGGAAAGGCTGGAAATTGTTTATCATACCTATGGCACCCTGAACCCGGCAAAGTCAAATGTGGTTTGGGTTTGTCATGCGTTAACTGCAAATGCGGATGCGGAAGCCTGGTGGCTCGGACTGATTGGCTCCGGCGCTGCCATCAATCCGGAAGAATATTTCATCGTTTGTGCCAATATTATTGGTTCCTGTTATGGGAGCTCCGGTCCCCTTTCTAAGAACCCGGCTACCGGGAAGCCCTATTTTATGGACTTCCCCAGGCTTACCATTCGGGATATCGTGCAGGCGCATATCCTGCTGAGAAAACACCTCGAACTCCCCGAGATCCACCTCCTGATGGGAGGTAGCATGGGGGGCTACCAGGTGCTTGAATGGGCATTGATGGAACCTGCAGTGATCCGCCAGCTTTTCCTGATCGCCACCTCGGCAGCAGAAAGCGCCTGGGGGATTGCCATCCATGAAGCACAACGCATGGCTATTGAGGCAGATCCCTCCTGGAAAGATGCCAGTGATCAGGCCGGTCGAAATGGACTGAAAGCTGCAAGGGCCATCGGTATGCTGACCTACCGGAATTATGACGCGATGATCAAACAGCAACAGGAAGCGGATACTGAAAAGGCAGATGATTTTAAAGCAGCCTCCTATATGCGATACCAGGGTGAGAAACTGGTGAACCGGTTTAATGCACAAGCCTATTGGCTGCTCACCAAGGCACTAGATAGCCACAATATCGCAAGAGGACGAAATGCAAGTCTGGAAAAAACACTGGAATCTATTCAACAACCAACACTGGTGATGGGAGTTTCAAGTGATTTGCTTTGTCCGGTTGCGGAACAAGTAAAAATTGCCAGCCATTTGCCGCATGCCCAATACATCGAAATCGATTCTGCCTATGGCCACGATGGTTTCCTCGTCGAAGCCCCCACCATCGGCAAAGAACTGAAAGCCTGGTTGTCCCGAGTTTAAACGCCGTCTCCAGTTTCCCGCCCCCCTCTTCCTTTCTCCCCTTGTCCTTTCCTCCATGCAAAAAGCCCCGCTGGACTTGCGGGGCTAAAACTTTTGTGGACTAAACTGGTTACTTACAAGATCAAAGATCCGATCTCTTTATTGCTTTCAGAAATTGATTCGATCAGTACCAGTCTTTTGTCGATTAATGGAAAAATAGCTTCGATAAATTGATTTTATACGATTTTGATTCTGCTCATTACAGTACTCCTGTTTGCCTTGCTCACCGGGATTTTAGCATTGGCAATATAGAGCGTATTGTCCCTGATATCAGAAATCTTATTCATGTTAATGATATAGGAGCGATGCACTTTACAGAATACATCCGGATTGATTTTTTCCGTCAACGCCTTGATCGTATTATGACTGATGATCTTTTTATCGTTCGTGATAAATTTTACATAGTCGCCCATGCTCTCGATGTATAATATATCATCGTTGTTCAGGCGGATTAGTTTGCCATCGCTTTTGATGAACACATGCGACATTTCTTCCGGCTCCTCTTTTTTCTCATTCAGTGGCTTCAGTTTTTCCAATGCCTGTGCAAAACGCTGGTAGCTGAAAGGCTTGCGCAGAAAATCGGTCACACTGTATTCGAATGCGTCAAATGCATATTCAGTTTTGGAGGTAGTCAGAATTACCTGTGGCTGGTATTGCATCTGGTCCAGCAGGCTAAAGCCATTTGCGCCGGGCATTTCAATATCCAGGAAAATAAGGTCTACAGAATTTTCACTGAGGTAGGGAATTGCCTCTTCGGTTGATTTGAAACTTCCTACCACATTGACTTTTCCACTTTTAATGCAATATTTCTGCAATACGTCTGCGGCAACGGAAAGATCTTCTACGATAACAGCTGTAAATTTCATGACCATTATTGTTTTAAAAATTCCTGAATTTTATTGGCTTCCTGTTTGATCAGTTCCAGTCCTTCCAGTATAAACGGATTTTCTGTCTCCAGTCGTATGAGCGAATCATTTATTGACGGATTTGTGCTGAAAAAATTTTCCATTTCCTGAAAACGTGTCTGGAATTCGGATAAACCACAATAGCCCCATAGTGGTTTTACGAGGTGTACTCTACGCTTTAGCTCTGTGATTTCTCCGTTTTCTGCCAGCCAGGCATATCTTGCCGTTTCTTCTGACAATTGTTGGTGGGATGTAAGAAAGATGTCTGAAATAGCGGCCAGGTCATTATCATGCATGTCAAGCAGAAACATGCTGTCAAACTGGCTACTGAGTTGGAACACAGTGTCCGAAATGGCTTGCATAGGGTACAATTTTTTAATTACTCGGTACGTTTGATAGGCAGATAAAAACTCCGTCTACCAAACAGAAAACGATGAATCGTACCAACATATTATCTGGTGTAACGAGATATTGGGAAAAATTAGCGGAAGATCTCTACCACCGACAGGAGAACCTTCCTGCTTCCCCTTTGAAGACACTTACTGAAGTGGGTATTATCGTCGCCGGACTCAACATGATCCTTTGCACGATCATGAAAGAATATATGGCGGCCTTTGCCTGCCTGATGGTATGTTCCATGTTGTTCTTCTCTTACTTCCTCAGATTATACAATCGCCAGGAACTGGCAAAATGGGTAGTGATCATAAGTTTTAATGCCGGTGTGCTGGTTGTGAGTTATTTCGTAGGTATTAAATCGGGTGTATATCTCTATTATTTCCCGGTGATCTTTGCCATGATCTTCTTGATTGATACCAAAATCAGCAAGGATCTCATCATTGCAGAAATTGCTACACTCACCTTCTTCGGAATCGCTTTTATTATTTCACCTAATAATGGTAGCGGTAACCTGGTACAACAATCGCATTATATCTATAATCTCCGGATTAATCTTACCCTTTCATTGCTGCTGACCGGATTGGTTGCCTTTTCCATCCTGAAAGCCCTGAATAAAAAGGAAGAAGATATTCTCGGCGAGAAAAACCTTGGAGATACGATTTTTAATACCTCCCTGGATGCCATCTTTATTATTGACCTGGATACGCAGTTGATCTCGGATTGCAACAAACGTGCACTGGAATTATTTTCTATCCGGTCCAAAGAAGGAATTACTCTCACTGCGGTTGAATCCATCCTGGGAGAAGAGTCTGCCAAACGCTTGAATGCATTCAGTAAAGAATCGTTTACTGCACATTCTCCCTGGTTTGGAAATATGGAGTTTTCAGATGCGGAAGGCCGACCCATTTTTGCCTATGTAAACATCGTGGTGTTTGAGCATCAGAAATGCAAGTATGCCAAAATGAGTATTCTCGATATTACCGAAGTGAAAATTGCAGAGGTTGAAACACTGAAAGCTAAAGAGCGTGCGGAACGTGCTGCCAGGGTGAAATCGCGCTTCCTGAGTAATATGAGCCATGAACTCAGAACCCCGTTGAATGCAATTATTGGTACCACCAATCTGCTGCACCAGGAATATCATCTGAACAGTCAGCGCCAGATGCTGGATGTGCTCAAGCATTCATCCGAACACATGCTTACCCTGGTTAACGATATCCTGGATTACAGCAAACTGGAAGCAGATAAAATGGAACTCAATAAAGAACCCTTTAACCTGAGTGCCTTCCTTGAAAAAGTAGTTACTGTTTTTGAGAACCCGGTTCGTCAGAAAAACCTGAGTTTCCAGGCGGATATCTCCTCTGTGCTGGGTATCGATATTGTTGGTGATGAATTGAGGCTGCAACAAGTGCTGAATAATTTGTTATCCAATGCAATCAAGTTCACGGATAAAGGAACTGTTAGCATGAATGTGAAAATCCTGATGAGAAGAAGCAACAATGTTACGCTTCGCTTCTGTGTGCAGGATACGGGTATCGGTATTTCGAAAGAGAAACAGCACCGGATCTTTGATAAGTTTTACCAGGCTGATCTGGAAACCCCCCGCAAATATGGTGGCTCTGGTTTGGGCCTGGCCATCAGCCATTACATCGTTCAGAAAATGGGTGGTGATCTTGCTGTAGAAAGTGAACCTGGCAAGGGAAGTACCTTCAGTTTCACAGTAACACTTCCGCTCGAAACAGAACGCCAGAGTTATATTGAAGAGGTAAAAGAAGTTCGGATGGAAGACCTCACTGGTGTCAGCATCCTGGTAGCGGAAGACAACCCGATCAACATGATGGTGGTGAAACGTTTCCTGTCAAAATGGAATGCTACGATTATTGAAACGGTAAACGGACTGGAAGCTGTTCGCGCATACGCCGAGAAAAAACCAGATCTGCTGTTGGTAGACCTTGAAATGCCGGAGCTGGATGGTGCCGGTGTAGTAGCCTATATCCGAAAGACAGATAAACATATTCCAATTATTGCCTTTACTGCAGCTGTGTATGATCATATGCAGGCAGATCTTATTGATAAAGGCTTTAATGATTTTATACCTAAACCGTTTAGGCCGGAGGACCTTAAACAAAAATTATTGCATTACGCAAAAAGTCTGCAACATGTGTAGTATTGTTTTTCAAGAGCCGGTTTCTACCGGCTTTTTTTATAATATTACCTGACAATTTCAGCTTATGGCAGGTTTATTTTCTCCTCTCACGATCCGGTCGGTAACAATTCCTAATCGGATAGCTGTTTCACCTATGTGTCAGTATTCAGCAACCGATGGCTTTGCTAACAATTGGCATTTGGTACATCTTGGTAGCAGGGCTGAGGGTGGAGCGGGATTAATCATCGTAGAAGCAACCAGAA
>JAGKTB010000408.1:0-5178 GCA_018993145.1 Flavihumibacter sp. | reverse complement strand
TGGAATAACCGGCTTCAGAGAATCAGCCAGGAAATAATAGAGTTGCTCATAATCCATTTGTGAAAAATTAGCTCTCGCATTTGTGAACTCAAGATCCGATTCAGCTCCTGCCAGATCATAGCTCATATACTTGAGAAACAGCGCGGTTTTCAACAACGACCATTTTTCGGGGAAATATCCCAACAACTTGTATTCGATGGGAAGCTCTGAAATTGTCAACTGATCGATATAGGCATTCACTCCATCTGCATAGGCCTGGTATTGGGAAAGTGATTCCGGCGATTTCTCTACTTCCTTAACGGATTGCTCTGCAGCATAGACCATGCCCAGACGCCGCATGCTCCGGTCGTAATTTAAAATTCGGTTATCCGGACCAGGCCCCAGTATTTCACTGATACGGCCAGCTGCAGCATGGGTCTGAAACTCCATTTGCCAGAGGCGAAACCTGGCATGGAGGTATCCCTGCACAAAATAAAGATCGGGCTCGTTTTGTGCAACTACGTGGGGCACCAGGCGCTCATCTATATAAACAGACACGGGTTCTGATAACTGTGGGAACGACAGGTTCAGGTTAAAAGACTGGTTGGCGGGCTCCGCATTTTGCCAGATTCCATGCTGCGGGCTCAACAGCTTACCCAATGGAGCAGGCAGTAGCTGCCGGCTGTCCAGCGTATAAACAAGTCCGATAGTAGCAAGCGCCGCGGCGGCAAAACTCAGGTATCTCCTCATAGCGCGCAAGGTTAAGATGCTTAAAAATAATATTAATTTCTATTTAACACCTTTTCATGAAACCAGGCGGCCTTTTTGTATGTCAAATAGATATGAAAACAAGATCAGTCATATCATCTTACCGGCCAAAATTGTATCTGGGTATTTTATTCATGATACTGTTTGTTTTGATGCTCATGAAATAGGATTTTTGCACCTATCATGGATGCATCTGTTTCTTCAGAAGTTAAAAATATCCTGGGCCTCCAGTTACCTACGGATCCCAGGTGGGTTGACCTCGCCGCCATTTCTATAGCGGATATCCTTACCGATCATGCCTATTGCGAACAAAAAGCTGCCACAACCTGCATATCCCTCATTCAGCGCTACCCGGAGAAAACCCTGATGGTAAAAGAACTTGCTCCCATTGTTACCGAAGAATGGGGACATTTTCGTCTTGTTTTACAGGAACTGGAGAAAAGAGGCGAACAACTGGGGCGCCAGCGAAAAGACGAATACGTCAATCACCTGCTGAATTTTCAAAAGAAAGGTGGTCATCCGCAGGATCGCTTCCTGGACCAACTGCTCACCATGGCCATGATTGAAGCCCGCAGCTGCGAACGTTTCAAAAGGCTGAGCGAAGGTTTACAGGATGAATACCTCCGTAAATTCTATCGCCGTTTTATGGAGAGCGAAGCCGGGCATTACAAACTTTTTATTGAGCTGGCAGAACATTATATCGACAAGGAAAAAGTACGCAAACGGTGGGCTGAATGGCTGGAAGCGGAATCTGTTATCATGCAGCAACTAACAGTAAGGGGCGACCGAATTCATTAACCTTTCCCATTTCGGAAATAAGCCAACTCCTCCGACAGATCCAAAAAAGGATGGGTTTCCGCCAAATCAGCAGTTTTCTTCTCAAAACTAGCCAGGAAATGTTGATGGGCCTGCGTTTCAGGCTGAAAGGCTTTATGCCGCCGCGCATATATGATTTGCTGTATCTTATCCATCAATTCCTGTGCAGCAGGCTCTATATAATGGGTTTTAAACTGCTCCAGCACATAACTGGTTGCCTGGTAATTCGGGTGTGCCAAATCGATATCATAAAAACGATAATCACGCAATACATCAATTACGAGCTCATAGGCCGGGAAATAATGCAGCCGGTTGAATTTTCCTACCAGGTGATGTACCGCTTCCAGTAATCGTGCCTTGCTTCGGTTATTTTCCACCACCCCATCTCTTAAATGACGAACCGGACTCACAGTAAAGATTACCTGCAGATCTGGGTTCAGGTGAAAAAGCCGGTGCAGGGTATTATCCAGTGCAGCTGCGGTTTCATCAATCGTACATAAGTGTTTTCGGAACCATTGTGCCGGGGCGCGATGGCAATTGGCGACCGGCTTCTCCCCTTCATGTACCAAACGATACGAATATGAAGATCCCAGGGTAATAATCAGCCATTTGGCAGTTCGCAAATATTCGGCTGCCCGTGATTGTGAGGCATTGATTTGCTGTAACACATTGCCCTGGTCCATTCCAGAAAAACGCGAATGATGCGCCCAGCTCTGCCAGAGTTCATTATAAAAAAATAAATCGGAAGGGCCGTATTGTCTTCCTTCAATATAACTCACCAGACACTGACACACGCTTATGGGGTCAAAGAGAATTCCATGTGGGTTTTGGCAAACGGAATACTTCAGTTCCTGTAATTTATTGCCAATATGCTCTGTGAAACAGGAACCAATCAGAAAGATGGGGTCCTGGTAGGTAATTCCTTTTTGAGGACCCCTGATATCAATATCCGCCATCCATTTCATAAAATCACCGGGGAAAAAACTTCTTTGGATAACAGGTTGGCTTTCTGCAAAGCTCCCTTGTGTATGCCGGTCTCGATGCCCTGTGCCTCAAGGAACTGAATGATAAATTCGGTATCCATATTTCCTACCAGTTTATCACCTGCCATGGGACAGCCACCGATTCCTTTGAGTGCTCCGTCAAATCGACGGCATCCCGCTTTGAAAGCAGCATCCAGCTTCGCCAGACGGTTCTCAACCTTCGCGTGCAGATGTACGCCAATCCGCACTTCCGGTAATGCAGCAATTAATGCACCGGTTAATTGTTTGATTTGGTCAGGCTCAGCCAATCCTACTGTATCAGCCAGTGAAATGGTTCGAACACCTACCGCTGCTATCTTTTCGGCCCAGCCTAGCACCAGTTCCTCCGACCAGGGATCTCCGTAAGGATTTCCAAATCCCATCGATAGGTAAATTACCAGGTCCTTTCCTTTTTTCATACAGATTTCCTGTATTTCACTCACGGTTCCAAAGGAATGTTCAATCGTACTGTTGGTATTACGGCGCTGAAAAGTTTCAGAAACCGAAAATGGAAAACCTATCGACTGAATAGTATCATATGCCGCTGCATCCTGTGCTCCGCGGGTATTGGCAACTATTGCCAGCAGTCCGGATCGGGAAGCGCTTAGGTCCAGCGCCTCCAGTACTTCCCGCGTATCTGCCATTTGTGGTATGGCTTTGGGTGATACAAAACTTCCGAAATCAATAGTATGAAATCCTACATGTAACAGGGCATTCAGGTAAGCCACTTTCTGGAAAGCAGGAATCATTTGTGGCCATCCCTGCATGGCATCCCTCGGACATTCTATTAACTGCAAAGTCTGATTGTTAGACATAGACAAGTTTGGTACGTTAAATTCGTTCTTTTTCCTCAATTTTTACCGGATCGCTGTCGCATGGCTTCATAAAGGATCATGCCGGTCGCAACTGACACATTCAGAGACTCAAAGCCACCCGCCATGGGTATGCGAAACGGGGTATCTGAAATCTTCATCAATGCTGGAAAAATTCCTTTGTCTTCACTGCCCATGATAATAGCAGCGGGTGCTGCAAAATCACAATCGTATACCAGTTTTTCCGCAGTCATTTCACTGGCATATACTGCAATACCGTTGAGGTGCAGGGTATCAACTGCTTTCATCAGACTATTCACCCTGCAAACCGTTATTTTTTCCAAAGCACCTGCAGATGTCTGAATAGCATCATCATTCAAGGCCCCCACTCCTTTATCCGGTATGATGATCGCCTGCACACCGCAGCAATAGGCGGTACGCGCTATCGCGCCTATATTCCGGATGTCTGTAACCCCATCCAGTATCAACAAGAGGGGCGTTTCGCCTTTTTCAACTATAAAACTGATGGTATCCTGCAGGTCCTGGTACTGAATCTTGGCAATCAATCCAACCGCTCCTTCATGATCCGTGATATTAAATCCGTTCAGCTTTTCAACAGGTACTTTGTTGATCGGCACCTGGAGGCTGGCTGCCAGTTTTTTAATTTCTTCAATCTCCGGACCATGGGCCGTATTCATCAAATATATCCGTTCCAGTTGGCGGCCCTCTTTCATGGCTGTTATCAGCTTAATGCGACCAATTATGAGCGCTGATTTTTTGGGACGATTCTGTTGAGGCTGGGAGCGAAACGATTTCATGCAGTAAAGGTAATTAAAAAGCCACCCGAAGGTGGCTTGCTGATTTATTTAAGTCCGAAGGCTTTTTTTACTTTGGACACATAATCCAGTTTTTCCCAGGTAAAGAGTTCAACTTTTTTCTTTACTACTTTACCATCCGGGGATTTAAAGCTTTTCTCCACGATTTCAGACTTACGACCCATATGTCCGTATGCTGCTGTTTCACTGTAAATCGGAGAACGCAGTTTTAGTCTTTTTTCAATGAAGAAAGGACGCATGTCAAACAGCTCTGATACCTTCTTTGCAATTTCACCATCCGTCAGTTCCACTTTGGCAGTACCGTAGGTATTGATGTAGAGTCCCATTGGCTGTGCTACTCCAATTGCATAGGAAACCTGCACCAGTACTTCATCACACAAACCCGCAGCCACCAGATTTTTTGCAATATGACGGGTTGCATAAGCAGCTGAACGATCCACTTTGGAAGGATCTTTTCCGCTGAAGGCTCCACCACCATGTGCACCTTTACCACCATAGGTATCTACGATGATCTTCCGGCCTGTTAAACCAGTATCACCATGCGGACCACCAATCACAAATTTTCCGGTAGGGTTGATATGATACTTGATTTTATCGTTGAAAAGTTTGGCGTATTTCTTATACTTTGATTTGATTCTTGGGATCAGGATCTCGATCATGTCCTGCTTGATTTTTGCCAGCATCTTGGCTTCCGAATCAAAATCATCGTGCTGGGTAGAGATAACAATTGCATCGATACGGATCGGTTTGTTGTTATCGTCGTATTCCAGTGTTACCTGGCTCTTTGCGTCGGGACGCAGATATTTAATTTGCTTGTTCTCACGACGAAGTGCAGCCAGTTCCTGTAGAATTTTATGTGCAATATCCAAAGCCAGCGGCATGTAATCTTCTGTTTCATTGGTTGCATAACCAAACATCATTCCCTGGTCGCCTGCACCCTGTTCT
>JAGKTB010000407.1:0-5677 GCA_018993145.1 Flavihumibacter sp. | reverse complement strand
CTCCATATTTTTTGTGCTGTAAAATGGGGAAAGCGAAATGAACTGGGTATTCCTTATTACCTGCTCAACCCTTTCACCAATGTATATTATGTGGCAGCGGAGGAAACTATGAAGGGAAGTTTGATCAGTAAGTTTTTTATGCTGGCGGGCGGGCTAACAGTAAAGCGTACCTGGGGACAGGGGGGAACGGAAGTGAGACGGGGATTCGATCCTTCTGATACCCGAAAAATTGAACGGGCGCTACAGGGCAGCTGGGTAATTACTTTTCCCCAGGGAACTACCAAGGCTTTCGCGCCGGGAAGAAAAGGAACCGCATTGATCATTAAAAAGAATCGTCCGATTGTAGTACCGGTAGTTATAAACGGCTTCTGGCGGGCGTTTACCAAAAAAGGATTGAGCTTCAAAAAGCGGGGATCCCTGCTTACCGTTCGGTTTAAAGAGCCGCTGCAAATAGATTATGAAGCATCCAATGAAGAAATCCTGGAGCAGATCATGGATGCGATTGAACAAAGTAAAAAATTCATGATGAAAGTGCCGCACCTGGCAGAGGCGCTAAAAGAACAGCAGCTTCGCCGGGAAAGCAAAGCTGCTGAACAATCCGGTAATTAAGCTTCGCTGAACAGCGCTTTCAATTCAGTGGCATCTGCTGCCTTCATTTTTCCTCCCAGGATTAGCCGGAGTTGTCTTCTGCGCAGGGCGCCATCATACAATTTTTTCTCTTGTTCTGTTTCCGGTTCTAAAACTGGCACCGGACGGGGTTTCCGATTTGGGTCCAGCGCAACGAAGGTATAATAGGCTTCATTGCTTTTATACCGGTATTGATGTGTCAGGTCTTCTCCCCAAACACTCAGGTGGATTTCCATGGAGGTAGTAAAAGCGCGGGTCACTCTTGCTTCGATATGTACCACATTGCCCAGTTTGATAGGCGATTCAAAGGAGATATTATCCACGGAAGCTGTAACCACAGGTGCATTACAATGCTTGCCAGCAGCCAACGCTGCAGCGATATCCATCCAGTACATCAGCCGTCCACCCATCAGATTCCCAAATACATTGGTATCGTTGGGTAATACCAGTTCTGTCATGGTCACCTGGCTTTCAGCCGGTTTTTTCTTTTGCATATGCTAGATTTTATCCGGTCGCAAGCTACGCCAGTTTAGGAACTTTAATGCCAGATTTTTAGTCAGATTCTGATCTGCTCGAGCTCTTGCAGGAATGCATCGTCCACATCTGCTCCAAGTCCAGGTTCGTCAGACAGTTCAACCAGGAATCCGCGGTAGGTGATGCCTCCTGTAACGGGATCTGCTTTATGCCCAAGCAGGCAGGTGTCCATATCATAAAATTCGACATTCCGATGAGCCGTAGCAAAATGTGCACAGGCGGTAAGAGCCAGTCGGCTTTCGAGCATGCCACCCATCATGCAGGGAATATTTCGATCGGCACAGGCGCGATTGATTTCAATGGCTTCCAGCAGTCCGCCGCTTTTCGAGAGTTTGATATTCACATATTGACAGGCGTCCGAATCAATAACGCGAATGGCATCCCGGTGATCAAAAACAGACTCATCCGCCATTATAGGAACGGGAGAGAGGGCTTTCAGTTGCGGGGCCAGGTGATCGTTATAGGTACGCATGGGTTGCTCGCAAAACTGGATGTTGTAGGGTTGCATCCCGGTTAGCGCCTGCACAGCGCCTTCGAAACTCCAGCCCTGGTTGGCATCAATTCTCAATACAATTTCATCACCAACAGCTTCGCGGATCGCTTTCACTCTGGCAATATCGGTAATTGGATCCTTACCCAGTTTGATCTTGATAATGCGTACTCCGTTGCTAACATACGCAACGGCTTTTGCTGCCATCGTTTCCACCGTATCAATCCCTATGGTAAGATCGGTTTCAATCCGGATTGTTGAGGTTCCTCCAAGAAAACGATACAGCGGTTGATTGGCCGTTTTTGCGGCCAGATCGTAAAGGGCCATATCAAACGCACTCTTTACGGTAGAGTTACGTCCAGTAAAGAGATGGAGTTCCTGCATGCGATTTGCGATCGCCAGGGGATCTTTTCCTTTCCAGAGTTTGGCAAAATCCTGTGCCATCACATAACAGGTGGATTGCGTTTCACCCACAATCATCGGGAAAGCAGAACATTCTCCCACACCATAAATGCCTGCATCCGTGTGGACGCGGATGAACAGATTCTGTGCAAAATCCATGGTTCCTGTGGCAATTGTAAAAGGCTCCATTGGAATGCTGTAGCGATAAATATCAATATGTGTAATGATCATACGTAAACGAATGACCGAAAATAGAACAAAGCGCTTATTTCAAAAGGTTTTCTGCTTTTTTCCAGAAGTTAAAAAAGGAAGAAAGTTTTCCAGTGTAACCGGGAATTAACCAGGGATGAGCATCCTTTTCGCCAGGGTAATGACGGGTCAGGGGATGTTCCATGGTATGGATCGAAGGGCACTGCAGCAGCTCAGGAAAATCTTCCGGTGATCCGGTAACAATCTGTATGTCCGGGATCAGATCAACGGCCAGTTCCAGTATGAAATCCAATACTTTTTTGCTAACGGGGTACTGGCTGAAATGCTTTGGATCCAATAACAAGATCCGGTTGGCCGATTGTTCTTTTCGCCAATTTGGATTTAGCCAATAAGAGGTATAAATCAGTACAGGCTGATCAGTACGAATATTAGGAGGTGCAGTATCCGGTAACGTGGTTTGGAGACTCAGGGGCTGTGTGGCTTTGAGGCTTTGCGGAATTGCCTGGTTGAAAATTTCATCATAGGAGCGATCAAGAAAGGTTCCGGTCTGTTTACTATTCAGGTATTGGTTGATGTTTTCCTGGTTCGCAATGTATTTTTTGGAAGAGAAAGTTCCGGCTACCCATTGCCAGCTAAGTGTATTGCTGGCAAGGTCACCATCAAGCAGGTGGTAATACATCCATTTTGAAGGAGCTTTCCAATGTGCACGACCCAGATTGCAGGTTATACCGGCGATGTACATGCGAAGATGATTGTGCAGATATCCGGTTTTGTAGAGATTTTTAATTCCCTCATCGATGGCATTAATACCCGTTCCTGCATGGATGAGTGCATCCGGAATTTCATGGTGGGCAACCGGATACTGGGGGTTCCGGATATCTTCCCAGATGCGATCGCCGAATTGCCACCAGCAGCGTTGAAAGAATTCACGCCAGGCGAGTTCCTGTACCAGTTTGTAAGCATTTTTTAACGTGTGACCATCCTTTTTGAGAAGGTCCCAAATTTCTGGTAGGGTAATAGCTCCTCTTGAAATATAAGGAGAAAGATAGGTGACGGATCCGTTCAGGTAGTTCCTGGTTTTTCCATATTGCTGAGGTGAAACGGAATGAACCCGCTCCAATATGCTTTGATAATCGGTTGGAAAGTTGCCATCCATCTGGTTAACGTTTGCTTATTTTATTGAGACTTATTGTACGTTGACGGGAACATTTGAATCGTTGGACAACATCCTCCCGTTTCATGATGTGTTTGGTTTTCCTGGATTGTACCCTTTTGCGCCAGCGTTTGAAACTGGAAGGGAGCATTTCTCTCCGCATAAGCTGGATGGTTTGTTGTTCTGACAAACCGAATTGAAATTCGATGGCCTCAAACGGGGTGCGGTCCTCCCAGGCCATTTCAATAATACGATCTATCTCTGCAGTGGTTAGTGTTGTTGATTCCATTGGTCGAGTTGTTTTAAAAATTCTTCTGCGTGCTGAAGGTGCGAAGCCTGTTTTTCGGGAGCCATTTTATCAAAGGTCTTCACCAGCATTCCCAGGCGTGGGTTACTGAGGAAAAAATCACGATGTACATGCATGAACCGCCAGAACAATCCATCCCAGGTAGCCTGCCAGGGCCCTTTTTTCCAGTCGCCCATTTTCAGTAGGTAATTTGATCCGCTGATATAGGGTTTGGTAGTCATTAGCCCGCCATCAGCGAATTGCGTCATCCCGTACACATTTGGCACCATTACCCAATCATAACTATCGATGTAAAATTCCATGAACCATTTGTACACGGAATCGGGATCAAATTCGCAGAGCAGGAAAAAATTGCCCAACACCATGAGGCGCTCAATATGATGGTTATAGGCAGTGTGCTGTAATTTTTTTATCACGTTGTCAATTGGATGGATGCCTGTTTCGCCGGTATAGAATGGGTGTGGAATCGGGCGATTGAACCCCCAGAAATTACGGGTTCTTTGGCGGCTGCCGGCGCGATAATAAACCTGGTGAATGAATTCACGCCACCCAATGATTTGACGGATAAAACCTTCCAGCGAATTCATCGGAATTTGATTTCTACCGGCAAATGAAATGGTCTGGTCAATAATTTCTCCGGGAGTAATCAATCCGGCATTCAGGTAGGGGGTAAGTACACTGTGAAAAAGATAGGATTCGTTTCCCAGCATCGCGTCTTCATAGGCACCGAAACCTGCCAGGCGTTGTTCAAGGAATTGTTGTAACTGATAACGGGCATCCTTATGCGTAACGCCATATTTAAAATGGTTGGTAGTGCCGGGGTTATCTGGAAAGTTGGTTGCGCAATAGTTGGTTGCTTCATCGATAAAGGCATTGGTTGGGGTAACTGGCAATGCAGGTATTTTGAGACCTTTAGGAATTTTTTCCCGGTTCTCTGAATCAAAGCTCCATTTGCCGCCCAGGGGCTGTTTTTTTTCATCCAGCAGAAGATTCAGTTGTTTGCGATGCCAGATGTAAAAATCGGTTTGAAAAAAATTACTGCGTTTGTTGAAATGAAGGTCGGCATCAACAGGTTGCAGTAAAAAGCCGGGGTTTGAATACCAGTGGAGGGTTAGCTCGTTTTTTTGGGCTGTTTTTTTGATGCGTTTTTCCACCCAGTTATCGGCCGGATAGCATAGATGCAAATCGGTTATATTTTGTTTTTTTAAAACTTCGTGCAGGAATCGAATGGCCGATGTTTTTTCATTGGAATTGATATAAAGTGTAGAATATCCCTTCTCTTTTAATTCGCTTTCAAAAGCTTTCATACTGGCCCGGTGGAATAGGATTTTCTGCTGGTGAAATGCGTATTGTTTAAAGAATAATTCTTCTTCAATCAGAACAATCAAACGATCTTTTTGAAGTGCGGGATGCTTTTCAAAAAGGTGATTCGGTAATAGCAGAACAGCTTGCTTTTGCATGCAGGAATAAACAAAAACCAATGCGCTTTGTTGCTAGGTAAAACAGATTCATGGAATCCATAAAAGGGAAATCGATACTATTGGCAGGTGCAACAGGAGGAATCGGTCAGGCTGCAGCGAAAATGCTGGCGGCTTCCGGAGCGAACTTGTTTTTAACGGGCCGTACGGAAAGTAAACTCAAAACACTGGCTGATAGTCTGAACCTGGATCCGCAAAACTGGATGGCAGCGGATCTGACCAAAGAAGCAGAAGCAGATCGGCTGTTTCAGCAATTTACTGCTGTTATGCCTTCCATTGATGTACTCATAAATGCCTCTGGTATTGGTATTATCAAGCCGGCTGATCAGTTGAGTCCGGATGAGTTTATGCATACCCTGCAGTTGAATTTGTTTGCCCCTTTTTTACTGCTCCGGAAATTCCTCCCGGAGTTTAAGGCAAAGAAAAAAGGACTGATCATTCATATTCCTGGAATTCTGGGTAAGGTTCCTATGGCG
>JAGKTB010000406.1:0-4278 GCA_018993145.1 Flavihumibacter sp. | reverse complement strand
CCCGATCCAATACCCGGGTGACTATTGCTAAGATTATACAGATCATAGGCCACTTCCTCGTAGGGATGGCTCGCCAGCAAGGCTTCCAGCACCCGGGGATTCCTGCAGCACCGGGTAAATCACCTCACCCCGCGACTCTTTTTCATAGTGCCGGGATCCCCGTTGACCCACATAGGGATTTGCGGCTTCCCCTGCCTTGAAACTGCCCACACCCTCCACCTGGAATCCACATTCGCTGTATTGGCCAATGGTTCCGGCACCTGCCTCAAAAAGTGCAGTTGCCACCTGGTCGGCCTGCGCTACCGGGACAAACGTAACCAGCTTTTTCAGTAAATCCCGCTTGGGCTGCAAGGGCTTCCGGCTATTCAATTTCAGAAGATCTGCAATTTTTCCATTCACGCCCTCCATCACATTATCCAGATTGGTGTGAATGGCATAAATCGCGATATCCTTCTTGATAGCAGTGATGATGGTTTTTTCCACATAGCCATTTCCGGTGATTTTCTTCAACCCGGAAAATACAATAGGGTGATGCGCAACCACCAGGTTATGACCTTTTGCCGCAGCTTCCAGTACTACTTCTTCAGTAGCATCCAGGGAAATAGTTATCCCGGTGCAATCCCAGTCGCGGTTTCCAGTAATCAGTCCGGCATTGTCATAGGACTCCTGCAATTGCAGGGGTGCAATCTTTTCCAGCACCTCCAGTATAGTGGCAATTTTCATATTCCAAAGATATACAGCCTGTGGCTCAATATTTGTTGCATATTTATCCCGTCCCTCTTTATAACCATTAAACTTATTGCAACATGAAAAAGCTTAGCTGCCTGCTGGCACTTGTAACCTTATTTAGTTTTACACCAATCGCCCCAGACCCCATATCCGATGCGGATCGCGCACAATTGGTTGCACAACTTGAAAGCACCCGCGACTTGCTGCTTAAAACGGTAGAAGGACTCAGTGAAGAACAATTTAATTACAGATCTGCTGAAGGGAAATGGACTGTACTCGAATGCCTGGAGCATATTACATTATCCGAATCGGCACTTATGGGCTGGGTACAGCAGTCCTTACAAACCCCGGCTGATCCATCCAAACGTTCTGAAGTAAAAGTGAGCGATGCAGATCTGCTGGAGAAAACGCCCGATCGCAGTCAAAAATTCAATGCACCGGAAATGTTACAACCAAAAGGAAGCCAGCAAAATGCGGCTGCTTTGTTGAAAACATACCAGGAAGCAAGAGCAAAAACACTGGAATATGCAAAAACCACAAAGAATGATCTGAGAAATCATTTCATACAACATCCTGCCTTCGGAACCATTGATACATACCAGGGCTTGCTGATGTTGTCCGCCCATTCCAAAAGACATACCCTTCAGATGCAGGAAGTAAAAGCGAATGCAAACTTCCCCAAATAGCTCGTTTTTTGTCCTGCTTTAGATTCAAACCGCTACCTGACCAACCGGGTGGCGGTTTTTCCTTAGATTGCAGCAGAATTCCTACCTATGGACCAATTGTTGACTACCTCATCCTTGTACGAGAAGTACAAAAACTGCTTACAGGAAATTGCCGACATCCGGTATGCTACTGCATTGCTCCAGTGGGACCAGGAAACCTATATGCCGGCTGGAAGTCTGGCTACCCGATCCAGGCAGATTGCAACTTTATCTGAATTAGCACACACAAAATTTACGGATGCATCAGTAGGTGAGTTACTCAAGGCCTTATTGGAGCGGGCTGATTTAACTGAGGAGCAACGATCCAACCTGGAGTTAAGCAACTATGATTATAACCAGCAGGTAAGACTACCGGCCGCATTTGTAAGAGAACTCAGTGAAACTGTATCACAAGCCTTCAATCACTGGGCGGATGCAAGACATCAGAACCGGTTTTCGATTTTCAGTCCCTGGTTAAAAAAACTCACAGCGCTGAAGAGAAAAGAGGCGGACTATTTAGGATACAGCGCTCATCCCTATGATGCCTTATTAAATCAATATGAAAGGGGATGCACCAGTGCACAGCTGGACCAGTTGTTCAGTGGATTAAAACCTGAACTCTCAGCACTCTTAACTACTATCGAAGGGCAGCAGCAGGTGGATGACAGCATCCTGTTTCAGCCCTATCCGGAAGATCAGCAGTGGGCATTCAGTATGGATATGCTTCAACGAATGGGGTATGACCTGCAGCATGGCAGGCAGGATAAGGCAGCCCATCCATTCACAGTCAATTTCAGCGCGGAGGATGTACGCATCACAACCAGGATACGGGAGGAAGATATCAGTTATATGACCTGGAGTACTATTCACGAGTTGGGACATGCGCTGTATGAGCAGGGGTTGCCAAAAGAACAATATGGGCTACCATTAGGAGAGGCTGCCAGCCTTGGAATCCATGAATCCCAGAGCCGGTTATGGGAAAACAATGTAGGCAGAAGCCTGGCCTGGTGCCGGTATTTTTTACCGGTACTGCAGACCTATTTTCCCGCGCAATTAAAAGATCGTACGCCGGAAGAATTGTATCGGGCCATCAACAAAGTGCAGCCATCGCTGATCAGAACTGAGGCGGATGAGCTTACCTATCACTTCCATATTATTATCCGGTATGAAATTGAAAAGGCCCTGATTGAAGGAAGCCTTGAGGTGTCGGATCTGCCATCCGCCTGGAATACAAAATATGCGCAGTATTTGGGAATTGAAGTACCGGATGATGCGAGGGGTTGCCTGCAGGATGTGCATTGGAGTCATGGCAGTTTTGGGTACTTCCCTACCTACAGCCTGGGCAGCCTGTATGCGGCTCAACTTTCCCGAAGTCTGGAAAAAGCGCTGCCGGAATTCGAAAAACTTCTACAAGAGGGGCAGTTCGATGCCGTAAAGGATTGGTTGTCAGGTAATATATACATTCACGGAAGAAAATATTTAAGTGAAGAGTTATGTAAAAGGGTCACAGGAAAAGGGTTAGATCCTGCAGAATTTATGCAATATGCCAGGGATAAATACCGTTTCATCTATGCATATAAACAAGAGGGTATAGTACTATGAAAAAACTGGTCTGGATAAGCATCATGGTATGCCTGTTAGGGGCATGTGCAAAAGCCATCGAGGAAAAGAAGGAAGATATCATACTCGATGCTATGACAAATGGCCAGTGGTATATATATTCGTTTAAAGAAGGAAGTGCCGACATTTCCAGTTCATTTTCACCTTACACCTTTCAATTTTACCGCGATGGCAAGGTCAGCGGTTTCACGACAGAAACAGAGGATAAGGGAACTTGGGTGGGAGATGTAAATACGTTATCGATTATTACCAATTTTCCGGCAGCATCAGAACCGGTATCCAAACTGAATGCGACCTGGAAGATTACCAATAATACATGGGACTATGTAAAAGCAGAGACAACGGTCCAGGGAGTTAAAAATCTGTTGCATCTGAAGAAGAAGTAGAACCATGAAAAATCCATTATCCTTAGTCATTCCGAATCCCTTTGGAAACAAGTTGCTTTCTGAAAAAACAAAAAACAGCTTGTTGATACGTAACCTTATACTCTGCCTATTGATGCTGGCTGCAGGTGGTCCTCTGTCTGCCCAGACGCCTGTTGCTAATTTTACCTCTAATATTACCGAAGGTTGTGCGAATCTCACAGTTAGATTCACAGATCAATCAACCAATTCACCTGATTCCTGGGCCTGGGATTTTGGAAATGGAACATTATCCAATGTTCAGAATCCTACTGTAACATATACTCAGCCTGGTGTGTACACGGTCCGTCTTACTGTTAGAAATTCCAGAGGAGTAGATGGTGTAGTTAAAACAGATTATATAACTGTATTCCCATCTGCCAGAATTGATTTTACTGCCAATACCACCGTTTCCTGTATTCCGGCAGTTATAAATTTCCAAAATGGAGTTAGACTGCAAGGGCCGGGACAAATTACTTCTTATGCCTGGGATTTTGGAGATGGTACTACATCAACTGATCCAAACCCGGTTAAAACCTATACTATACTTGGATTTTTTACTGTAAGACTGGTAGTAACCACCGATAATGGTTGTGTGGTGACCTCTAACCGTCCTCGATTTATACGAATTATTGGAGGAGTTACTCCCAATTTTGATTTCAATCGCCTGGACGCCTGTAACACACCAATTGGAGTAAATTTTATCAACCAGACAACTGGTCCCGGAACCTTAACACATCGATGGACATTTGGAAATTCGGCCACATCAACCGAACGAAATCCCTCCACTACTTATAACTCCACCGGAAATTATAATGTGAAAC
>JAGKTB010000405.1:0-3197 GCA_018993145.1 Flavihumibacter sp. | reverse complement strand
GGTGGTTCTCTTTCTTTCCTTATTTCCTTTGCTGTGATCTTTATCCTGATGCTGGTGTATTACAACACTGCCGGATGGGTTGCCAATATTTCACTGATCCTGAACCTGCTCTTTACCGTGGGTGTGCTGAGTTCGCTGAATGCAACACTGACAGCTCCTGGTATTGCGGGTCTGGTATTGACCATCGGTATGGCAGTGGATACCAATGTGGTGATCTTTGAACGTATCAAGGATGAACTGACCAGAGGTAAATCTTACCAGCAGGCCGTGAATGATGGTTATAGCAGGTCTCTTGCACCTGTATTGGATGGTCACCTTACTTCTTTGATAACTGCCTTTATTCTGTTCTATTTCGGTCTGGGTCCGGTGCTTGGATTCGCAACCACACAGATCCTCGGTTTGTTACTAAGCCTGTTCTGCGGTATCCTGGTTTCCCGCCTGGTAACTGATTTCTGGACTAATAAAAATCGTCACTTCAAATACTTCACTGGTATCAGTCGTAGTCTCTTCAAGAATGCGAATTTCGATTTCGTGAAAGTGCGGAAAGTTACCTATATCATTTCTGCCATCATCCTGGCACTTGGTATTGGAGCTTTGATCAATGGTTTTAACCAGGGTGTTGAATTCAGTGGTGGACGTAGTTTCATCGTGAAGTTTGACAAGCCGGTTTCTACTGCTGAAGTAGCGAATGACCTGGAGAAAGTACTGGGAAGCACACCGATCATCAAAACTTATGGTGGTGCCAACCAACTGGATATCACTACTGATTACCTGATTGAACAAGCTGGTCCGGAAGTAGATGACCAGGTGCAGGCCAAACTGTTTGAAGGATTGAAAAACTACCTGCCTGCCAACACAACCGCAGAAGTTTTTGATACCAAATACAAGCAGGGGTCCAAAAAAGTAGTACCCACCATTTCGGATGACCTGAAGCAAGGTGCTAAATGGGCCACTTTCTGGTCATTGCTGGGTATCTTCCTGTATATCCTGATTCGTTTCCGCGACTGGCGTTATTCTTTCGGTACAATCGTGGCGTTGATTCACGATGCGTTGGTAACACTGATTGTGTTCTCCTTCTTTAAGGACATCGTACCCTTCTCACTGGAAATTGATCAGCACTTTATTGCTGCGATCCTGACAGTGATTGGTTTCTCTACCAATGATACGGTGATCGTGTTTGACCGGATCCGTGAAAACAGTCACCTTATGAAGAATGCTACCCGCGCTCAGATCATCAACAAATCCATCAATGATACCTTAAGCAGAACCATTATGACTTCTGTAACGGTATTCCTGACCATCCTGATCCTCTTCCTGGTAGGTGGTGAGGTAACCAAAGGATTCGCCTTTGCGATGTTGATTGGTGTGATCACCGGTGTGTATTCATCCATCTTTGTGGCTGCTCCGATCCTGGTGGATTTCGGTAAAAGCAAACCGCTGGGAGGTGATTCCAATGAAGTAATGGAATCTGCTCCTGCAGCTGCTCCAACTACCGCAAAAGCATAGTATTATATTTTTATTTCATAAAGGCTGCCTCAATTGAGGCAGCCTTTTTTATTTATACAATTTTAATCCGCCTGATCATGATAAGTTAAAATAAATGCTGCGTTTAGCCGTTGAAGTTAGATCAACCCTTTGCCGATGAAACTCATTAGTTTGCTGGTGGCTGCCATACTGGCGGGCACCCCTTTGCAACTGCTTGCCCAAACGGCTGGTGCAGGGACATTGTCTACCATAGAAAAGCCTGGCTAATACCATCCAGGCTAACGATGAAAAAATTGGAGCGCTCAACCGACAGCATCTTGAATCTTATGATGCAGAAAATCAAAAACTCCTGGCGCTAAAAAAGAAACTGAATGACCTGATTGCGGAGAAAGCAAATGCACTCAAAGAACTTCGCAGCGGACTCTATTGCAGTCAGTGTAAAAGACCAAAATCCGAAATTGAAAGAGGAGGTTCTGAGACCTACCAGGGGCATTTACGCAGGGTGAATGGTGTATCTGTTCCGGCAACCCAAGAACATATTGATAGTAAGATGGCTGAATACGATCGACTGATCGCAGCCCAGGAGGAATTGATCAAAAAATTCCAGACAGAGGAAAATGAGTTTACCAGAAAGCGGGCAGACATTGATAAACAAATGAATGAACTGCGAGGTAAAACAGATGACATGCGCGCAAAAATTGTAGCCTTAAGTAAAGACTACAAGGATAAAGTTGTTCAGGAAGCAAAATCAATTACCCTGACCTGGGTGGATGAAATATTACGAACGCTGGCTGAGAAACATTATGCGGAAGACCGTATTAATATCATCAATGTTAAACTAAGTGAGTTGCAACAGGAAGAGGCAAAAGCTGTGAGTGAACTGAAAGAAAAAGTAGCGAAAAAAGTAGAGCAGGATAAGAAACAACTCAATGAGAAAATAACCACGAACCGGAGTCGCATCAATGAACTGGATCAATTACACAAGGACCGGATCAGCAGATTAGGTTCCGAATTAAACGCACTCAGAACAAAATTATCCACTATCAAATCTGAGCTCCAATTAAACACCAAATTAACAGCAGAGGAAAAAACGGTAATGGATGCCAACAGCAAGGAGCTTGAGAACCGGATCAGTCAGCAGGTGAGTGAAATACAGGCATATGAAGAAAAATATTCAACAGATCGCCGGCAGCTGCTGGCAGAAATAAAGGAAGCTGAAGATAAAATCTGGGAGTTGACAGTAAACCTGTCATCCATACAGGAAGAAGCATTGAAAGGATTACGTAATGCCTTTACAACGAAACGAAAAATTCTGCAGGATGCACATACAGCACGCATTGCATCACTGGAGCGGCTTGGCAGCCTGGTAAACAATAAAACAGATGTGTACAGGAAAAAACAATCCGAATATGATGCCAAAGCAAATAATGAACGAATCCGATTATTAAGAGCATGCGAAAAGGCAGGTTGTTCCTGTTATGGCAGGGATGCCCAGGGAGAATTTAACCTGATCGCCAACAATCGTCTTACTTGTGTAGGCTCAATGGATAACCTGCATGCCAATAACAGTGTTTATTATGGCTGTGAAGAAGAATCTGTAAGCTATAAAGGCCATTACCATTCCTGGGTAAATGGTTTATCTGATTCCGATATGGATGCACTTCGCAAAAGCTCATCCAAAACCAGGTACGACATGATCCTGAATAAAATCA
>JAGKTB010000404.1:0-4097 GCA_018993145.1 Flavihumibacter sp. | reverse complement strand
CAACTGGTCAGAGAACAACTGGCAGGCGATTTATTGCCAGTACCAAGAGTCGGTCCGGGTAATGAAAACGAATCCATCCTCGGAACTACTTTTCTAACAATGGCGGAAGGCTCCCACAGTCCGGTTGATATCCGAAAAGATGAAGCAGATCGAATTGATAACATGATTGATGTAACTGGCAAGGCTTTCCTGGGCCTTACAATCAGTTGTGCGCGCTGTCATGATCATAAATTTGATCCCATTTCTGCAAAAGATTATTATTCCTTTTATGGTGTGATGGAAGGCACCAGGTTCAGTCCCCAACCGGTTAACCAGGCATCAAAACTTGAAACCCTCGAAGCCCTGCAAAAAATCCAGGAACAGGTGAGGCAATGGGCGCACCAGCAGCTGCGGGAATCGGGTACTGCTAACGTTCTGCTGCAAACGAATAACCAGCAGCCGGCATCTCCTGCTGATTCCGGATACCAGGTGTTGGGTAATTTTACCGGTACCGATCTGGAAGGCTGGAAAGCAGATGGACTGGCTTTTAGTAGCAGGACCACTCTTGGAGATCCTGTCTTTAATGACCAATACCAATTCATGGGTATCCGGGAAGGAATGGCCAGTAGCAGAAAAACGGCGCTAGGTGTTTATGGGGCGCTTCGTTCGCCCGACTTTACCATATCAAGCAATTTTATTGGTGTAGAAGCAGCGGGAAGAGAATCCGTGATCCGGATTGTGATTGATAATTTCCAATTGATTCGCTGGCCGATTTATGGAAATATAGAACAACGGGTAAGCGATACCAAATGGAAACAATATGTATTTGATGTAGGGTTATGGAAAGGTCATAAGGCATATATTGAACTGATGCCGGGAGTTTATGAAAATCATGTTTTCGTCCAGCGTCCTGATTCGTATGTAGATGCCCGTTATGCAATCTCGTACAATAAAAAATGGGTGGAGCCTGTTAATAAGGGACTGGCACTTACTGCATTGAATCGTCAGCTCAAAAAGTTAAAAGTTGATCCTTCCATACAATCGTTGCTGGAGCAGGAATCCCGGTTACGACTTGCTCTGCGCGATTCTCTGAGGTTCTTTTATGGTGTAACGGATGGTTTTGGTAAAAACAGTCCGGTTTTCATACGTGGCAATTACCAGGAGTTGTCAGCAGAAAAAGTACCCCGAACTTTTCTAACGGCCCTGGGTACCCGATCCAACAACCTGGATGTAGCCGGTAGCGGACGCCTTCAATTGGCAGAAGCCTTACTGGAAGAAAAAAATCCCCTTACTACCCGCGTACTGGTAAACAGGATATGGCATCATCTCTTTGGAAAAGGAATTGTGGAAACTGTCGATAATTTCGGATTGCAGGGAAAACTACCATCACATCCTGCATTACTGGATTACCTGAGTCTATCCTTTAAACAGCATAATTATTCTGTTAAACAACTGATCCGGACTATTGTATTATCGGAAACGTTTCAACGCTCCACCGTACCGGTAAATGGCAGCAAGGAAAAAGATCCGGCTAATACCTGGTTGTCTCATTTCCCTTTGCGGAGATTGGAAGCGGAGGCGATACGTGATGCGATGCTGGCTGTTTCTGGCAGGTTGGATACTTCCATGTATGGCCCTCCCGTTCCTCAGCATATTACTTCCTTTATGAATGGACGAGGTAAACCGGCTCAATCTGGTCCACTGGATGGCAGCGGCAGAAGAACTGTTTACCTGGAGGTTCGCCGGAATTTCCTGGATCCCATGCTGACCAGTTTTGATCGTCCCATTCCCTTTACCAGTTTTGGTAAAAGAGAAGTGACCAATGTGCCGGCGCAATCGCTCATCCTGTTGAATGATCCTTTTGTTATGCAGGAAGCGGCTCGTTTGGCTGAACGAATGGAGAAAAAAGGATTAAAGAAACAGGAGGAAAAAATTCAATGGCTCTATATGAATTGTTTTGGCAGGGCCGCAACAGGAGATGAAATCAGGGAAGCGAATCAATTGCTGACCAAACTAACGGAAAAGAACAGCCGAACTGTGTGGAAGGATTTTGCTCATACCATTTTTAACCTGAAGGAATTCATTTATCTCAATTGATATGAATCAGTTTCAACGACCGCTTAGTCGCCGGGAAATGTTAGGCATCTGCAAATGCGGATTTGGATCGCTGGCCATGCTGGGTATGTTTGGCAGCCTGCTTCCGTCCTGTTCCGGTGTGGAAGCGGGAAAGAACCAGTTACTGGATCACCTAGGTGCCGGACCCATTCCTCCGGGTTTTGTTCCCAGGGCAAAGAATATTATTTTTCTGTACATGGATGGCGGGATTTCTCAGGTGGATTCCTTTGATCCCAAACCACGACTGACAAAAGAAAACGGAGAAGACCCGGCCAAAAAATTTAAAATGGATGCCACACAGTTTGGCGATACTGGCAAGATCCTGAAAAGTCCCTGGGAGTTTAATCGCTATGGCGAATCCGGACTGGAGATCAGTGAACTTTTTCCACATATTGGTAGTTGCGCGGATGATTTAGCGCTGGTGCGCTCCATGGTTTCCAATTTTCCGGAACATACCAACGCGAACTATTTTTTGCATACGGGAAGCGGTTTGCAGGGCCGGCCCAGCATGGGGGCCTGGGTGAACTATGGTCTAGGATCGGAGAATAGTAATCTGCCAGGTTATGTTGTGCTGGATGGTGGATTGATTCCTCCGGGCGGACTGGATAATTTCAAAAACGGATTTCTTCCCGCAGCTTATCAGGCTTCCTTGTTAAGAGCGGGAGCAGAGCCGCTGGCGAATATCAAACCATTGGATTCCATTGCCGGTATCCAGGAAGAAAAACTTGCTTTTCTAAAAAAGCGGGATCAGCATTTATTGCAAAGCCTGGATGGCAATGATGCCATTGAAGCAGCCATCTCCAACTATGAACTTGCTTATAAGATGCAGTCTTCCATTCCGGAATTGACAGAATTCAAAGAAGAATCCGAGGCGACAAAAAAATTATACGGATTGGATTCACCGGATCTCAATACCCGCAATTATGCCGCGCAATGTTTATTGGCCAGAAGACTGGTGGAGCGGGGTGTACGGTTTATTGAATTAACCTGTCCGGATATTGGAGGCAATGCAGATCGCTGGGATCAGCACTCTAATCTGAAAGATGGACATGAACGAAATGCCCATGCGGTGGATCAGCCAATCGCCGGCTTGTTAAAGGATTTGAAAATGCGAGGTTTGCTGGATGAAACCCTGGTGGTATTTTCCGGCGAGTTTGGCAGAACACCATTCGCACAGGGAACTGATGGCCGCGATCACAATCCGTCAGCTTTCAGCATGTGGATGGCGGGAGCAGGTATCAAAGGCGGAACGATCTATGGTACTACCGACGATTATGGGTATCGGGTAATAGATAAACCTGTCACTATTCACGATCTGCATGCTACTATGTTGCACCTGCTTGGCATTGATCACAAACAACTGACATTCCGATTTGGTGGCCGCGATTTCCGGTTAACCGATGTTCATGGAAATATCGTAAAAGACATATTGGCCTGATAAGATAGTATATGCAATTGAATCCCGAGTTCTCTTTGTTTGTTGGACGCTTTCACCCTTTACTCGTACACTTGCCCATTGGATTGCTGAGTTTTGCGTTGGTGCTGCATCTGATACAATGGAAAAAAAAATCCGCCCGGCTAACAGAAGCATTAACCATACTTTGGTTGCTGGCAGCTGTTAGTGGTGGTCTATCCATTCTGACAGGCTGGTTGCTTTCCTCCGGAGATGGCTATGAAACGGAAACACTGGAACGTCACAAGATCGGCGGTATACTGGTGGCGGTTCTCTCCTTAGTTGTATTTATAACCTATTTGATACAAGGGAAGAGCCAACGAGCTGCTTTTCCTATTCTTCGTTTAACCGGCATTGTTAGTGCGATTGGTGCAATGATCCTTACCGGTCATTGGGGTGGGGCACTTACGCATGGAGGTTCTTACCTGACGGAATACAGCCCCTTTGCGGCTTCGGACTCAACGGGACCAGCAGGTAGTACTGCCAGGCAAATTCGCGAGCTGGATTCTGCTTACCTCTTTGAAGATGCAGTAATGCCTATCCTTCAAGC
>JAGKTB010000038.1:0-7973 GCA_018993145.1 Flavihumibacter sp. | reverse complement strand
ACTGGATTTCCAGCAGGCACTCTTACTGGCACAACAACTGTGGTTTGCAGAATCGGATCCGTCCCTTGATGTGGAGGGATATGATGCCCTTAACAAATGGACCTTCCTCCTGACACATGCATATGGAATTGTGGAGCATCCGGACAAACTGCTGTTTACCGGTATACAAAATATTCACGCCATGGATGCCCGTGTAGCAGCGGAAAAAGGTCAACAGATCAAGTTGGTGTCACAGGCGCAGAAGTTACACAATGGCAAAGTAGCCAGCTTCATATTACCGCAATTCATTCAGCAGGATGATCATCTCTCTTTTGTGAAAAACGAATACAATGGGGTGGTAATTGAAAGCGGATTTGCCGACAAACAATTTTTCTATGGAAAAGGGGCCGGTAGTTTCCCCACTGCATCCGCAGTACTGAGCGATTTGTCTGCATTGCGATATGAATACAAATACGAATACAAAAAACTCTATCATCACCAGCCCAACAGTTTAACGAACGATTTCTATTTGCGGGTATACCTGAGTTTTACCGACTGGAAATATGTTCCCCGGGAAAAATTCGAATGGATCGAAGAATGGCATGCCCGGGAAGAGCGCAAGTACCTGGTGGGTGTATTGCACGTAAAAGAGCTGATCGAAAATGACTGGTGGAAACAGAACAACACCTCCCTGATCCTGACGCCTCAACCTATAATCGAAGACGTTGCGATTCAGCAACTCAAGAAAAAAAGCCTGGAACTTGCAGGAGTAGCCTTCTAACTGAATAACAGATAAGCAACAATCAGCGTAACCAGTATATTAAATCCCTGTGCGATCAGAAATCCGTACAGGGGTTTTTTATTGTCCTGGTGGAAGAGATCTGCAAATTTCGTTTCCATCCCAATACTGGTAAAAGCCAGCACAAACCACATGGTCTGGATATTTTTAAGGGGTTCTTTTACAGCAGTAATCGTTTCACCTGAAAGCACAAAGGAAAATAACAGAGAGGCAAAAACGAAACCAAGCACAAATTTTGGAAATCGCTCCCAGATCACCGAAAGTGTAGGTTTTTCAACAGCCTGATTTTCCTTCCGGGAATAGGTCCAGTAGACAGAAATGGCAAATGCTGCCAGTCCGAGTAATACATTCTGCGAAAATTTTACAATGGTGCTGATCTTTAATGCTTCCTCTCCTACCAGGGTGCCGGCTGCCACTACAGCACCGGAAGTATCAATACTGCCACCCAGCCAGGCACCGGTAACCGCTTCAGGCAGTTGCAACCATTGAGCGATATAAGGCATGCCAATCATCATGGGTATTGCCGTTACCAGAACCAGGGATATTACATAAGAAAGTTTTTTAGTATCGCCGCTGATGGCACCGGCGGTAGCGATAGCTGCTGATACACCACAAATGGAAACTGCGCTGGAAATCATCATACGCATATCATCTTCCACACCCAATTTCTTACACACCCAGAAGGCAAAATACCAAACAGACAATACCACAATCAATGCCTGCAGCAACCCCAGCGACCCTGCTTTCAGCATATCACCGAAGATGATGCTGGCACCCAATAGTACCAGTCCGATTTTCACAAACAATTCCGTTTGCAATGAATTCCTGAACCATTGTGGCAGGTTAACAAAATTCCCAATGAGTAAACCCAGGCAAAGGCTAAAAATCACCGCTTCCAGGTTGAGGTCTTTTATCTGTTTGTTTCCTGCCAATATCATGGCAAGGATGGAAACAAAAAACACAACAGGAAAACTTTGAACAAGCGCATGAATGGGTTTCCCAGCAAGCCAGGTGCCTGTTACAGCGATTGCATACATGATGAGAAAAAGTCCCGCAATTGCAACTATGTTATCCGAACTCAATAGTTTGGTCACAAAGGCAGTTGAATCGGACCAGGAGAATGCGGGTTTAGGAATCGTGAATCCTGCAACAGCGAGCAGAATAATAATGGCACCGAGCCAAACGGCTGTCCAGTCTTCGTTTAAAATGGGTTTTGCTACTTTTTCCGCCATAATTAACCTTGTTTAAAAATATCTTTTAAAACCTGTTTTGCTGCATGATAACCACACATGCCTTGCACACCTCCTCCGGGTGGAGTGGAAGAAGAACAAATATAGAGTCCTTTTGCACTGGTGCGGTAGGGCGACCAGCGCAAGGCAGGCCGGGTAAACAATTGAAAAATGTCCTGCACACCACCATTGATATCGCCGCCGATATAATTCGGGTTATAGTCCTGCATGGCTTTTGTATTCATGGTATGTCTTGACAGTATCCGCTCTCTGAAGCCAGGTGCAAAACGATCCACCTGTTTTTCGATTGCTTCCGTCATATCTTTCTCAGAACCAAATGGCACATGGCAATAAGCCCAGGCAGTATGTTTACCTTCCGGTGCCCTTGTGTTATCAAAAAGGGAAGGCTGCGACAGCAGTACAAAAGGTTTTTCAGGATGAATACCTCTTGCGGTTGCCGCTTCATTCCAACTGATTTCCTCAAATGTATTTCCAATATGCACCGTCCCCGCCAATTTAATTTCTTCATCCTGCCAGGGAATGGGAGCATCCAACGCCCAATCTATTTTGAAAACGCCCATGCCGTACCGGTAGCGATTGAGCTGCCATTTGTAAAAATCAGAGAATTTATGACCCGCGATTTGCAAAAGCTGCCGTGGCGTGCAATCAAAAAGAACGACTTTCGAAGAAGGTAATTGTTGTAGTGAATTTACCTCAAAGTTGGTTTCTATAACACCCCCGAGTAACCGAAAATGAGCCGCCATGGCATCGGCAATGGATTGAGAGCCGCCAACAGGGATAGGCCAGCCAACTTTATGTCCTGCTGCCAGCAATACCAGCCCAAATGCACCAGTAGCCCAATTCGAAAGGGGTTGCATGCTATGAGCTGCCATTCCTGCTACCAAAGCTTTTGCCTCCGCAGATTTAAACCTATTGGCGATCCAACTGGAAGGCTGGATTGCTTTCAATCCGAATCTCAGGATAGTTCCGGGTTGATTTGGCCAGCTAATCGGTGAAAGAATAAATCTCTTCACCGCTTCAAAATCATTCAACAGTGGTTTGATGAGGTTGGTGTATCGATCCTGATCAATACCCAGGGTCGAAGCAGTAAGTTCCATGGAGGATCTTAAAAAGACCGTCCTTTGATGATCAAGCGGATGAGCACCACATATCCCGGGATTCACCATTTGAAGTTGGTAATCTGACCACTTAACAGAAGCAAAAAAGGGTGAGATAGCGAGTAAAGGATGTACAGCGGAACAGATATCATGTTTAAAACCAGGAATAGTACATTCAACAGTACGCATCCCTCCTCCGATCGTTGCTTTAGCTTCCAACAGAAGCACTTTACAGCCAGCCTCCTGAAGAGTAATAGCAGCAGCAAGCCCATTCGGTCCTGCGCCAACGACTACAGCATCAAACTCTGTTGAAGCAATCATATCAGGCGGGCTGGTAACGGATCTCAGTTGCTTTTCCTGATTGTCCGGTTGGGGTAATGATATAGGCAACAATGACCAGTTCGGCTCCTTCAAAATGCATATCGGTACGCCAGCCCCATTGTTGCGGAGGCTCCTGTTGATCGGGGAAGGAACCCAGTACTTCAAAATCCTGATCGTTTGGATTTCCCTTACTGAACATAATGGCTGTACTCATGTGAAAGCTGTCGACCCAGGCAACCTGGAACTGGTTGGATTGCAAATCAAACCCAATGAGATAAAGTCCTTCAATGTCGCGGTCTTTAAATCGAGTGGTATACCGATGAAGTAAAAACCGTCCATCCAGAACCGGCTCAATGGTTCCTTCAATGGGAGATTCATCCGATAACTGACCTGCTTCCAGCCATACCCTGCTGACACCTTTCCATTTACCAACAAAGGCCTGCAAGTCCTTGTGTTTTCCTCTCTCCTGAGAGATGGCAAAGCTCATTTTTTCCATACTTCAAGTTAAGCATGTTTCGGTATTATCGGCTTATAAATGATCACATGCTTTCTTCTTTTATTCCACCAGATCAAAAAACCGGTCAGTGGTAAACTCGCGCAAATCAGGCTGGCAATGAACGCCAGTATTTTCCCGGGCAAACCGGCAATCGCACCAATATGAATATCATAATTAGCTTCCACCAACTGTTCTCCGGCATTCTTTTCGATATCCATACGTTTGCCTAGCAATTTGCCACTGAACTGATCAAACTGAAGCTCATCGCGGTTATGATAAGTTTCTTCATGGCCATAACCATTTATTTTCAAAACAGCGGAAGGATCAGCAGCAGCTGGTAATACATTAAACCTTTTGGCATTCGGCAATATTAGTCGGGCTTCAGCCAGCGCTTTGTCTAACGCGGTCTGGCTTAGAACTGCCGCTGGTTGTTGTTTCAGTAATAAGCTGTCCGCAGAAACTGTTTTCAAAACACCTGGTGCAGCTGTAGTACGGGCAGCAGCTACATATACAGTTTTTTTAAACCATTGAAACGACCATACCATTCCTGTAAGCGCCAGTATGATGGAAGGTATGAGGAAATAGAAACCCAATACATTGTGCAGATCATAATTCAGGCGTTTGAATCTGGCTTTCCATTTTACCGTAAAAGCCTGCTGCTGCTGTTTTTTATTCCATTTTTTAGGCCACCACAAAATAAGTCCGGTTACAAGCAAGATTACAAATATCAAAGTGCTCCAGCCGACAATAGGCTGCCCATACGGCGTATTCAACAATAAACTCCAGTGCAGGTATTTAATGATGATAAAAAACTCCTTAAGGTAGTTTGTTCTACCGGTAACCTCGCCTGTATATGGATTCAGGTGTACGCTTTGATAATATTTTACTGATCCGGCAAAAGTGATCGCGTCTTTATCACCTCCTTCGAAAGCCATAAATTCCCAGGTTTTGCGCGGATCAGTTGGTATTGTGAAATTCCGAATCGTAACACCTTCCCCAATTTCTTTCCGGGCGATTTCAAGCAAAGTGGATGCCGGGAGTGTATGACTCCATTGTCCTTCAGGCACAAATAGTTTTTCCCGGTAAACCACCTCACTGATTTCTTTCTGAAATACAAAAATGCATCCCGTAATACTCACGATAAAAACAACCAGCCCGGACGCGAGTCCGAGCCAGAGGTGTAATTTTGACGCCCACCAACGGGCACTAAATTTTCGAGTTTTTCCCAATTGATTTTTTTTATAATCCAATACTAACTGTCATCAATAAGCGACGAGGAAGTTGTGGTTCAATGGTAGTCCAGCCTTTGTAGTACCTGGTATTTGCCAGGTTATCTCCCTTCAAGCCAATACGGAACAGTTTTGCCTGGTAATACACAGTTGCATTAAGAATTGTGTACTCTGGAAGTATGAACTGACCGGTGGTGCTATTGTTAGTTACAATATTTTCACTGGCATAATTAACTCCCATTCCAATTCCGAATCCTGCCAGTTTGCCTGATGGCTGTGTATAACTGGCCCAGGCATTTCCTAAATGTGCCGGTCCGGAACCAACTACCCTACGACCATCCAGGGTTGGGTTTGTTTTTTCATTGCGACTGTCATTATACGCATATCCTGCAACTACTGATAAACCGGGAACGGGATTTGCCTGGAGTTCCACTTCAACCCCTTTACTTCTTTGTTCTCCGTTTTGCACTGTAATATTGTAAACTGTACCTTCCCGTTCAACACTTTCCGGACGTGTGATATTGGTAACATGAATATTGTAATAGCTGGCTGTCAGGAATAATTTACGGTTGAACAATTCCATCTTTACACCCGATTCAAACTGGTTGGCCTGCTGGGGTTTAAATGTTCCATCAATATCAGGTAATGGCTGCACCACCGGCGCCAAATTCCGGAAACCATTCATATAGTTGGCGAACAGGCTGATTTTTGAAGGAATCACCTGGTAAACCAATCCGAATTTGGGTGATAGGGCATTTTGAGAATACGCTCCTATTGCGTTACCATCACTCATAAAATTGCGGGTACCCTTATTTTCAAAATGGTCGAAACGAAGACTCATCATGGCCATCAGTTCCGGGGTAATATTTACCACATCCGATATATATACGCTATAGGTGTTGTTAAGTGCTTCATTCTTCACCGTGCCTCCCTGTGCAGCCAGTCTTGCATCCAGCGCAGGCCGGGTCAAACTTCCATAGGTTGATCCTGCTACACCAGGGGATTTCACATTCAACACATCAAATACTGCATAACCGGTATTATTATTGGTTGTTTCCAGACGCATGAAATCAAAACCAACCACTACCCTGTTCCGGATCTTACCAATGGTAAAATCTCCATTGAAATTCTGCTGGAAATCAAAACTATTCCCCTGACCGTTTTGGCGGGATGCCAATCTTGACAGGAGTGAATCATTGTCAGCACCCAGGAACATAACATAGGAATAGTACCCATCTGTACGCCGGTTACTTGTTGAAACGACGGTTTGGGAGGTCCAGTTTTTATTTATTTTATACAATGCTTCCGCCTGTAAATTGGTAGTAGGTGTTTTGATCGTCAGATCATTGCTGGTATAGGAACGGGAGAAATCCATCTTCAGGTCATCGGGTGTTCGTGCCTGGAGATTTCTTGCCCGATTCAAAAATACCATCAATGGATTGGTGGTTTCTCCATGGAAGAATTCCGTATGCAGGTTCAATTGCAATTTTTCACTCACCTTATGAGTTAAGGAAGGGGCAACATAAAAGTTTTTTCTGAAACCTGCATCCTGCCAACTATTTTCAGTATGATACGCGGTATTAACCCGCATCAGCGTTTTACCTTCTTTATCAAGTGGCGTATTAATATCAGCAGTAATCCGATGTAATCCAAAACCACCAGCGGTGTAACTGATTTCACCTCCCAAGCGCTCATATGGTTTCCTGGTAACGATATTAATCAGACCACCAAAAGAGATTAGGGAACTCCCGAACAAGGTACCTGAAGGACCTTTGATTACTTCTATGCGTTCAACACCTGCAGGATCGAGTCCGCCATTGGTAAGTCCGGGTAAACCATTCACCATTGTTGGCTGCACAGAAAAGCCGCGCAGGGTAAAATAACCTGCACCATCACCCGCACGACCTGTAGCACTCCACAAACGATCAATACCCGTTGTATTTTTTAATGCATCATCCACATTCACCAGCATCTGTTCCTTCATCAGTGCCTTGTTGACAGTGCTGATGGATTGGGGATTTTCAAGAACAGCCAATGGCATTTTAGCAGCATGCAGAGAAGCAACCGGAGCAAATTTGTTTCGTGCGGATTTAACCACAATTTCTTCTAATTGGGCATTAGAAATCTCTAATTGCAGTTGAACGGTGGTTGTTTTACCTTCTTCTACTGTCACCGATTCTACCAGGGTTTCATATCCAACAAGAGAAACTTCCAGTGTATATTTTCCAGGCTTCAGCCGGCCAATATTGAAAGAACCGTTATCGCTGGTAATGTACGACTTCCCGGTTTCGCGAATTAATACGGTAACCATGGCGGCTGCACGCTGATCATTTGTCTTTATTTTTCCATCAATCCTACCAAAATCATCTTCAGCAGCAGGAGCTGCAGATAAAGTAGTTGCAACCGTTGCTTTCGTTGTCTCCGAGGATACGAGTTGTTGAGCAGGTAAGTCTACCCAGGATATCGTACCAATTATTCCTATTACTGTTGTGATTATCAATCTTCGCATTTCAAATTTTGTATATATCATCTCAGTTTCTGATTATTTGTAAGTAATTGACAATAAATGCTATAAAAATCGTTTGCAAAACTCGCCCAACACATCTAAAGACCTGTTTCGAAATCGGGAAAAGCCAGTTACGAAATCGGGAAAAATTAATGCGTGATTCGGAAGGATTCTGACGCAAAATGATCCTATTTATCTCCCCTGTTGATGTTTTACAAGTAGGCATATCGCTTAAATTTGACAACATAGAAATAACTCCAATACCTCCCTGTAACTCCAGATTGCCCTTTACATTC
>JAGKTB010000403.1:0-4506 GCA_018993145.1 Flavihumibacter sp. | reverse complement strand
TGTTTGAATGAATCTGTGATTATTTTTTTGCGATGAAGAGCAGAAAACTGTTTTGCTGGAAGTAGATATCATCTACAATTCGATATGGCTGTAAAGCAATTGCTATCGTTTCTTCCACTTGTTTTTTATCTGCATAATTCATAGCTGCTGCAGCCGGACCAGTGCCTATAAAACTTCTGATGCCACTACCCAGACTCTGATAAATAAAGGGACAACTGATTTGAATGCTGTTGATCAGATTAAATCCGGTTTCCTTCAGATACTCTTCCATCGTACCATCTTCTGATAAGGAAAAGGGACCGGGTGTTCCAGGAAGGGGAGGAGGAAGCAGGGTGCTGATCGCTTTTAATACGTCCGTGCCGTCACTGTTTGCTGGTTTATCCCATATTGCCAGCACCAGTGTTCCTCCTGGTTTCAGCACTCTGTGAGCTTCCGAAAGTGCTTGCCGGAAATTTCCTGCATACTGGAAAGAATTAAATCCGGTTACCACATGAAAGCTGTTACTGGCAAAGGGTATTGCTTCCAGGTCCTCTTCCATAAAATTGTTTTGAGGATTCCGTTGCCTGGCAAGTTCCAATAAGCCTGGCGCAGCATCTATGCCGATTACCTGGGCTCCGGCATTTATTGCCATACTGCTGAACATACCGGACCCACAGCCGGCATCCAGCAACATGGTATCCGGACTGATCTCCAACTCCTGTAAAGCTCTTTTGTAAAGCGGTAAAAAATAAGGTTCGAAATGGGTGGACCAATTTTGTGGTGAGATACTCCACAATTTTCCCTGCACTGTTTTTGTGCTCATGATGAAAAGGTTTAATGATTAATGATAAATGACAAAACAAAACTAACTGCCCTGTTGCCAGGAGCATTTGCTCTAAAGTCCAGATAGCTGTCTAAAAAGTTCAGTTGGAAACCTGCTTCCTGATTGAAGCGGGAGTTATGCCGAATTGGGTTTTGAATGCACGACTGAAATGCGTAGGATTTTCAAAGCCACTTTCAAAAGACGCTTCACTGATTGTTTTGTCTGTATGCGTAAGCAGGTGCATAGAATGATGCAGTCTTTTTTCCATCAGCCATTTTCCCGGTGTGGTGCCAAATATTTTTTGAAAATCACGTTTGAAAGCAGAAAGACTTCTATTAGAAAGCCTGGCGAATTCTTCCAGTTTTAAATTATAACAATAATTATCCTCCATTACACGCTGTAAGGAAACAGCCAGAGGCTCTTTGAGCAAGGAACAGAAATAGGATAACAGTTCACCATTTACCGGATTATCGGCTATTGTCAGAATCAATTCACGGAATTTCAATTCCAGGAGGGAGGGATCCGGTTGCCGTTGGCTTTCAAAATAGGGAATCATTGAATGAAAGAAGGAATGAACACCCGGATCATTGTTGATGGAAATGATGGGTTCAAAACGGATTCCCGGTCTGCTTATGGGATAGGTTTTTGATTTTAAAACATCACAAATAAATTCATCCGGAATAAAAAATACAACCAGGCAGAAGGGTGTATCAAAAAACTGTTCTACCAGGCAACCCCCTTTTCGCACAAACACACAACTTCCTTTTTGAAGATCATAAGAACCATGTGCCGTATGCCATATTTTCCGACCTTCAATTACATAAACAATGTAGTTGTGATGACTCCAGGTATCTTCCACTTTGTTTTCAAGCGGACAGTTGTAAAGGGTAATTAAATTGTCGCGGCATCTTAATTGCCGGTATTGCTGGGGATTGTTTACTATGACATTGTACAGGTTAAACACCGTACCCTATTTTGGTAAAGCTAGTATATGTAATTCTACTTTCAATAATTAAACCAATCTGAAATGAAAAGGTCAACGGCAATTCTGCTATTCAGTTTCTTCATCCTTTCATTATATGGACAGGCGCAGGGCAAATTGGAAAGGAAGGAGTTGAAGTCGGCATCCTTAGTAAACAACCCAGCTGGCGATCCATCTAATCGGATGGTTTCGGTGTATTTACCACCAGGATACGATAAAACCAGCCAACGTTATCCGGTGATTTATTTTCTACACGGATTTTCAACTTCTGATAAAGACATGACTGACTGGTTTCAAATCCAGACCCTGATGGACAGTGCGATTGCCGCAGGCCATATTCGTCCGGTTATAGTAGTATTTCCAAACAGTGATACCAAATACAGAGGTAGTTTTTATACGAACTCGTCAATGGGAAATTGGGCCGATTTTGTTACGAAGGATCTGGTAAACTGGGTGGATCAGCAATACCGGACACTGGCATCAGTTTCCAACAGGGTTATAACAGGGCATTCAATGGGAGGTAATGGCAGCCTGAAATTGGCTATGCAAAACCCGCAAGTGTTTTCAATGGTATATGCACTAAGTCCTGCAGTATTAAACTGGCATGGCGACTTCAATTTGAATAATCCAGCCTTTAAACGGCTATCCAAATTGCAGGCAGATCCAAACTTGAAAAATGCGGTGGATAGTATTTATAAAGAAGACAATTGGCAGTCTTTTTATTCGGGCGTATATGCAGCCATGGGAATCGCTTACACACCTGATCCGTCTAGAATAGCATTTCCGGTTGCATTTCCGGTAACCTATATTGGCGACAGTGCGGTCTATCATCCGGATCGAATTCAAAAATGGGAGGATAACTTTCCCTATTTCATGATTGATAATCATCTGGTTCAACTAAAAAAGCTGAAAGCCATCAAACTGGATTGGGGCCGTAATGAAGATTTTTCTCATATTCCGGTTACTGCACTGGCTTTCAGTAAGAAGCTGGAAGCCTATGGTATTGAACATGAGGCCGAGGAATATATCGGAGATCATGGCAATAAAATTGGCGGATTCCAGGGACGTTTTTTTACTGAAGTACTTCCTTTTTTCGAACGAAACTGGTCACAAAAGCAGTAATCCCTGATTCAATTGATTCAATTCAATCGATTGATAATCGATTGATAATGCATTCATTAGCAGTTGAATAGCGTAGGATGTACGTAGGATGTACGAAAGATGACAAGAATTTGATCAGAAAATGGCACAAAAACAGGCAAAATTGGTATTTTATTGATGATTTTGGTTAAAAAATGCATAAGATATGAGCCGATTGCAAAAAATAATCAGCTCAAACAACAAAAAAATTGAATCATTCTTCAGTTAATTGAATCAACTTTTAGGCATTCGGTGTTTTATCTAGAGCTCACTTTTCAACCGGGCGTATTTCAATTCCTCTTCCTCCAGCCAGAACTCCCAGTGGGGGTTCATGAAATCATCGGTTTCATGGATCCAGCGGCCACCGCCAAGAGGAGCAATCAATTCCTTCAGGAAAGATTTGATTTCCGATTTACGCTGCTGAAAAGCAGCCTTACGATCCTGCAGGGCAGTCAGTTCATCATGCACCTGCTTGATAGCCAGGATTTCTGAATCGGTATAGGTTTTGTCTGATTTCCGCAGTATCAGTTGGTGATACCGGGCTTTTACATTCTTAATGTCCTTGTCCAGAGAGCCGGCCAGTTTGTCCTGCTCAAACAATTCCTGCACCAACACCTTTAAGTCAAGCGGCTGGGCAGGGGAGGAAACAGGAGCAGGGTAAATCACAGAGGCAGGGTGGGAACTGGCAATTTTAAGGGCTTCAGACATAAGATCGGATATTATGCCAATTGAACGTTCAAAAATCCGGCTTGGTATCCCGCCCCGGTTCATTCATCGATTAATTTTATAAATTGACTTTATTGGATACATTCCTTACCTTTGCCCACTATTTAAGTTGGGAAAAATCGGTGCATTTCATATAAAGCGTTGAAAATCATCCTGTTTCGTTTGGCCGGAAAAGGGCTCTGAACGAACGGGATCTTGTATGTAGTACCATCAGTACCAACCGGGTAGTATCCATAAAACACAATCTGTAGTATATATATGGCTATCAAAAAAGAAAATCGTCCCAGGTCCAGTTTCTCCAAAATCACCATTGGACTGGCTTCACCCGATTCCATTCTGGAAAAAAGTTACGGTGAAGTGTTGAAGCCTGAAACCATCAACTATCGTACGTACAAGCCTGAAAGAGACGGTCTGTTCTGCGAGCGCATCTTTGGTCCGGTTAAGGATTACGAATGTGCCTGCGGAAAGTATAAGCGGATCCGTTATAAGGGTATTGTCTGCGACCGTTGCGGTGTGGAGGTTACGGAGAAGAAGGTTCGTCGCGAGCGCATGGGACATATCAAGCTGGTAGTTCCAGTAGTGCATATCTGGTATTTCAAGAGTCTGCCGAACAAAATCGGTTACCTCCTGGGTATGAGCTCCAAGAAACTGGAAAGCATTATTTATTACGAAAGATTTGTGGTTATTCAGCCGGGTATCCGTGCGGATAAAGGACAAAACGTAGGAGATCTGCTGACAGAAGAAGAGTACCTGGATTTGCTGGAAACACTTCCAAAAGATAACCAGTACCTGCCGGATGAAGATCCCAACAAATTCATCGCCAAGATGGGTGCTGAAGCAGTACATGATCTGCTGG
>JAGKTB010000402.1:0-6200 GCA_018993145.1 Flavihumibacter sp. | reverse complement strand
CATCCCACAACATTTTAACCCGGGTTTTAAATCTTGGAACCGGCTTTTTGCTGCCTTCAATATCCTGGAAATAACTGGTCCACGCAGCTTTTTTCCAGACTTTATCTACTTTCCCATCAATCTGAATCTTGTGCTGCGTTTTCATCACATCATAGCGCTTGGGTAATGAGTCTGCCGGCGATCCAGTTTGACAAATACTACCCAGTGCCAATCCACATATTGTAATAAGCTCAACCATACTTTTCTAGTGACGGAAAAAGGATTTGTGTAACATTTCTATCTGATAAATCAGTAATATGAAACAAAGCTATAAGGCTTTCACAATTCTGACTTCTTAATATTCAACAAATGATGCGATTCAATGAACCTTAACGTAGTTTCAATAAAAGTTTTATATGTCGCATCCATTGCTTTGTTGGGATATCATACTGGAGGGCAGATCCCGAAGAGAAGAATTCAGCAAGGATATCTCTTACCTGAACCGCTTGCAGGAGTCGGGCTATTGGAAGTATTCTCCAGGCAGGTCACTCGATAATGCATTGGTATGGGAAAATAAAACGATACTGGTTACCACTGCAGATCTGAAGATTCTGTTTGCCAGTAAAAATATTGAGCGCATGAATGGATATCAACCCTGGGAAGTAATAGGAAAATCACCGAAACTATTCCAGGGGCCAGCAACACAGCTAAGCAGCAGGCTGATGATCCGGAATGCACTGACTGAAATGAAGCCCTTCAACTGCACCATTCTGAATTATCGAAAGGATGGGACACTCTACAATTGCCTGATTGAGGGCTATCCTGTGGCAAATGAAGCAGGCAGATTAACCAACTATGTTGCCATTGAAGAGGAAATCGATTTATAGTTAATCCTGTTTAAGATCATCAGGGTCCCCGGTTTCTTTATGGGTTTCGCGATGGGGGAAGTCCCTGTTCAGCCGGTTACTTAATTTCTTCTTTTCCTTACGATTGACCCTCCAGGTCCATATTATAAAAACCAATACTGTGATTGCAAGGAGAGTATAAATAAACGCATCCATAATCGTTGCTTTCAGGTAATCTACCATCCCAATATTACCTGAATATTACCGCTAATTCCCTGATGTTTATTATCTTTTCGACATGCAAGCGAAATCAACCCGTTCACGCAGGGAATTTTTACAGACAAGTTCGGTTTTGCTGGGAGGTCTTTTATATCTTCCTGCATTTGCAAAAACCGGATACGCTCCTAAACTAAGTTTCTCTACACTAGGTTGCCCCGACTGGAACTTTGACAAGATCACGCAATTCGCGGCCGAACATGGCTATAAAGGATTGGAGATCCGGGGTATTCAGCGTGAACTCGATTTAGTGAAATCGCCCGTATTCAATTCAGCATCGGCCAGGTCATTAACCATGGCGCGTATGAAGGAAAAAGGACTGCGTTTTGTTGGATTGGGATCTTCCTCCACCTTGCATTTTAAGGAAGCGGTTAAAAGAAAAGAACAGCTGGAGGATGGCAAACGTTTTATTGACCTTGCCGAGCAACTGAAATGTCCATATGTGAGGGTCTTCCCCAATAATTTTCCCAAGGAACAAAGCAGGGAAGAAACTATGGATCTGATTAAAGCAGGATTGCTTGAATTATCCACACATGCCAAAGGATCAGGTGTTGAAGTATTGATGGAAACACATGGCGACCTTGTTTATCTGGCTGATCTGGAAAAGATCATGAAAGAAGTAAATAATCCGAAAATCGGTTTGATCTGGGATATTTCCAACATGTGGACGGTAACCGGTGAAGCCCCCGCCAAAGTATATCCGGCATTGAAAAAATACATCCGGCATGTACATGTAAAGGATGCCATTAAAGATGAGGGAAAACTTCGCTATACCTTTTTAGGAAAGGGGCAGGTGCCTATTTTTGAAGGAATCGACCTGCTTGCAAGGGATAACTATAAAGGGTTTTATAGTTTTGAATGGGAAAAATTATGGCATCCCGAAATTGCCGAACCAGAACTGGCGCTAGCAGATTTTCCGCAAGCGATGAAAACACATTTTGCATAATCTATCCAATATTGAAAAATGCCTGGAGATTCCGTTTACTTAAATACCAAAGTTGTACGTCAAAATACCTATGATGCCATCATTGTTGGATCCGGCGTTAGCGGAGGGTGGGCCGCAAAAGAATTATGTGAAAAAGGTTTACGCGTTCTCTTATTAGAAAGAGGCGGGCCGGTTCAGCATCCCAGTTATCCAACATCGTTGATGCATCCCTGGGAGTTTGAACACCGTAACAGTTTATGTAAAGCCGACCGGGAAAAATATCCCATTCAAACCAGGCATTATTCCATCAATGAAGACAATAAACATTTCTATACCAGGGATCTGGAAAACCCGTATGAAGAAATAAAACGGTACGACTGGATCAGGGCGGATGTGCTGGGAGGCCGTTCCCTTTTATGGGCGAGAGCCTGCTACCGCTGGAGTGATCTTGATTTTGAAGCGAATCTCAAAGATGGGCATGGGGTGGACTGGCCTATCCGTTATAAAGACCTGGCGCCCTGGTATGATTATGTAGAAACATTTGCAGGCATCAGTGGGAATAGAGATGGTATCCCGCATTTACCAGACGGTGTATTTCAACCTCCTTTCGAAATGAATTGTGTGGAAAAGGACTTTACCGCAAAAATTGCCAAAGCCTATTCCACCCGGCAGGTTATCATTGGAAGATCCGCTAACCTAACGGCGCCGCTCAAGGGAAGAGGTGTATGTCAGTCGCGAAGTCTGTGTCACAGAGGTTGTCCTTTTGGTGCCTATTTCAGCTCGAACTCCAGCACGCTGCCTGCAGCCATGGAAACAGGAAGATTAACCATCCGAACACATGCACTGGTGAACAAGGTTTTATATGACGAAAAGAAAGGAAAGGCAACCGGCGTAGAGATCATTGATACGGAGACAAAACAAACAGAAGAGTACTATGCTAAGCTTTTGTTCATCAATGCATCCACGATCGGCACAACAGCTATCCTGTTGAATTCTGTATCCAATCGTTTCCCGAATGGTTTGGGAAATGACAGTGGACAGTTGGGACTCAACCTGATGGATCATCATAAAGGGCTGGTAATAGCAGCTGATGTTGATGGATTTGAAGATCGTTATTACAAGGGAAGAAGACCTACCAATATGTATATACCAAGATTCCGGAATGCTACTGAGGCAACCGGCGATTTTTTGAGAGGATATCATTTTGGGGGAGGCGCCTATCGGACACGCGGACAGGCAGAAGGAATTGGTGAAGAGCTAAAAGCGAATATGAGTGAAGCCGGTCCCTGGAAGATCAGCATTTATCATTTTGGTGAATGTCTGCCTTATCAGGAGAATAAAATGAGTCTGCATCCCGATAAAAAAGATCCATTTGGAAGACCTATCATACAATTTGATGCACAGTTCCGGGACAATGAAAAACGCATGTTTGAAGATGCTGCCAAAACCGGAGTGGAATTGTTTGAAAAAGCCGGATACAAAAATATTACGGTGAGTGGCAAGATTTCATTCCCTGGAAATGCCAATCATGAAATGGGTACAGCGCGTATGGGAAGAGATCCAAAAACCTCTGTACTGAATGCGTTCAATCAACTGCATGCGGTGAAAAATGTATTTGTAACAGATGGGGCCTGTATGACATCCGGATCATGCGTGAATCCATCCATTACCTATATGGCATTAACCGCAAGAGCCTGTGATTATGCTGTTCAGGAAATGAAAAAAGGGAATATCTAATCGGTATATAAAGGCGGTAAATCCTTTTCAAAAATCGTAACAGGCAAGTTGTAAAACCGGATAAAATCGGGTTCACTAACTTGGCCTGGAAAGGGCGCATAATAATGCGTTGGACTTGTTTTATCATTTCGCCATACCAGTACATAAGATAAACGCAAGCCTGGTGCCGTAATCGTTTTTAATAATACTTCTGTCCACCAATTTGGGTTTGGAATGGATTCAAGTCCGGTTTCTGTAAGAGCCGCCAGTTTGCCGGACTTGTTGGCATAAGCCTGGACGATCTGTAATTTTTTTAGTGCAGCGGGAAGATTATATTTTCCATCCCGACCAAAATCGGCATAGTTATCCATGCCTACCATATCAACAAAGTCGTCACCAGGGTATCGCTCCAGAAATTCGGATTCAGATTGAAAAGTACAATCCGGTGAAAAGGCATAGAGCAACTGATGAATATTCATTGAATCACGCATATAGGTGACTGTGAATCTCCAGAGCGTCTTTATTTCATCCGGACTGCAATGATTTTTCCCCCACCAGAACCAGCTACCATCCAGTTCATGGAAGGGCCGGAAGATCATTGGGATGGGTTCTCCGCCAGCTCCTTTTACCGTATGCAAAAAATCAGCGATTCTTTTGAGAATGTTTTTGTACCTATCATGTGCTGCAGCGCCTGGGATCATTTCTCTAACGGAAGCTTTTGATACTCCCTCTTGCCAATAAAACCCACCTTCTGAAAGCGGGTTGTTGAAATGCCAGGAAACCGTTATGAGTCCACCTCTTTTATACGTATCTGTTATAACCTTTCGCAGGTGGCTTTCTTCCCGCTTTATCAGGCTGTCTGGCCGGCTGGATAAACCACTGAAATCGATACCAATAACAGCGGGGTGAGAACCAGTAACGGATTTCACATCAGATCGATCAGAATCTCCACTCCAGCCATGACCATATTCATTAGCATGCTGATGCCCGAACAGGATACCCTTTTCAGATAACTTATGGAGGTTATTATAAAGTGCCCTGGTTTCTTTGGTAGCTTTCGTGTCAATCGGTACAGGTTCACCTGCATAAGAAGAAAGACCCGCAAGTAGGATAAATAATAAAAATTTCATTCGAGTAAAAAGTAAAGTCCGATTAAAGCAAGAATGATTGCAATAGAAGTAAGGCCATACAAAAAGATACCATAGAATTCAGGAATGGGGTTGATCAGGCTCAATACACAACTGATGAAACCGGTGAATGCTCCAATGACCATAAGGAGAATTCCATTGAATTGGCGTTTGGCAAGATTGGCAGGCATAGCAATGGTATTTAGGTTGTTCACTTATTTTCCTGTAACTGTTGTTTCATGACACGTGCGGTTTTGTGTTCGCCTGTATGACTCCAGCCCGGTGGCATCACCAGGTACAACAATTTATTCTTTATTCCAGGGGCACGATATACATCCTTTGAAAGCGCAACGATTTCACCGAAGTAGGCATCCAGAAAATTATTGGGTTTAATATCACGTGTGATGCCATACTTAATCTGAACATGCTCCTTCTCTGGCTGGTAGGTTTTGAAAACACGGTCCCAGATATTGAGCAGGTTGCAAAAATTGGTATCCATGTATTCAACATTTTTTGCATGATGAACCCGGTGATGGGAAGGAGTAAGAATCCATTGACCTAGTTTTCCCATATCCCCTTTTTTCATTACTGATTCACCTACATGTATAAACGCACCCCAGGTGCCATCAATAAACATGATGACAAATAACATAGGAGGAGGAACACCTAGTAAAATACAGATCGTTGTTCGAATCAGATCAGCATAGGGAGCTTCAAGGAAAAAATGCGCATGCGTTACTCCGAGATGCATGGTCTCAGGAGCATGGTGTGTGGAATGCAGGCACCAGAGCAGCCGTACTTTATGTCCCAGATAGTGATAGACAAAGTGCGCCAGTTCCCAGATAATATATCCGTAAATAAACCAATACCATGTAAATGGAAGGGTGAACAGCGCTTTATCTTCCAGCCATCCGATCACCAGGAAGGTCATCCCAATGGCAATAAATCTTCCCAGGAATGCATTCAATACATAAGAAAAGAAAGGAATCTTGTAAGATATGACACTGAACTTTTTGTAAAAAATTCCTCTTATTAGTTCCAGGATCAGGATGATAGGAATGACAGGAGAAATAAAAGCAGCAATGCCTTCAAAGGTTCTGAGTTTGCTGTAATCTCCCTCAGTAATCAGTTGAATCAGTGCATCAAAACCAAAAAAGGAACGGAATTGTTCCCAAACAGCAAGCAGGAAGTCCATCATGGAGTAAACAGGTTATTCCCCTAATTTACTCCAAGTTTTTGAACCTTCCTAGATCCGGGATTATTTAAAAAGTCGCGGATCAAAGAGGCAATGCGGGCCAGCTAAATAATTGCCTACAAAGGCTTTACGCTGAA
>JAGKTB010000401.1:0-3243 GCA_018993145.1 Flavihumibacter sp. | reverse complement strand
AATTTTATAAGATTGGAACCAAGACTGCAAACAAAAAAAAAGAACAACAAAAACAAAAAGAAACCGATTTGTTTTATAGGTGCGATACCAGTAAGAATCTTTCCAAATCTGAGAACGTTGCATAGCCATTTAAAGAAATCAAACCTACTGATTATTTCTGCTCCTGGGCAGGAAGAGCTGTATTCAGCAATCCGGACAACGATTTGGAAGTGCGGTTTTCGGAGCTGTTGAGGTAAACTACTTTTCCATTTTTCAGCAACCAGTTATCGCAGACCAACATGGAATCCTTTTTACCGTCTTTGGTTTCCCATTTATTCCAGACCCAGGCAATTACCCAGTCCTGGTTGCGGTCTTTATTGTGAAGTGAAATCAAAGAAAAAGGAGTATTGGTGGTGGAGGAATACGCATTGCGCCATTTGCGCAACTCCGCTTCCACTGTTTCCTTATTGGTACTAACCCTAACACCATTGGGCCAGTCAAAAACAGTACTGTCCGCCAGGTAGGAGGCCATGTCAGTAGGATTATCGGAATCCCAGGCCTGGTACAAATTGGCAATGGTACCAGCCAGCTGAGGATCACCGGCCTCCCAGTTTTTGAGCACTACAGAGGCAGGTAATTCAGGCATTATTACCAGTTCAGTAGAATCAGCTGCCGGAGTTACCTGCTCAACAGGAGCATTACCTGAACAAGCGAAAAGGATTACACAAGAGCAGAGTAACAGTAGTTTTTGAATCATAACATTCAGGTTAATAACATTAAAAGAAACCTGAATATAATTAAAAATGACCATCACAGGGATGGCCATTTTATAAGGATTACCGGTTTGATTACAATTTATCAATCCATTCCTTTACCTCTTCCTTGGTTTTACCAGAGGCTTTCTGAATGCGACCGAGCAACTCATCTTCTTTACCTTCTACGTAGGTGAGGTCGTTGTCAGTCAGATCACCATACTGCTGTTTGATCTTACCTTTAATAATATTCCAGTTGCCTGCTATTTTTTCTTTCCACGCTTCCATAATGATGAAGTTTAATTGTTAACAAATCGCTTTTTCAAGCATTTGTATTACATCGTAAAAGAACCATGCCGGCCTGAATATGCGGTGGGGTGTAGAAACAGTACCCCAAATCATACCGACCTATCCCATTAGTTCCCTGATTTTAAAGAAAGAATATAGGTAGCCATCAGTTTGGCATCATCTTCTGTCAGCGTCGGATGTGGTGTCATAACCGGATGGCCCCAGGCACCTGAACCACCCTGGATGATTTTCAGGGCCAGGAGGCTGATATACCCCTTGCTCGCGGGATATCGTGCAGCGATAGACTCGAAAGCAGGGCCTTTGGATCTTTTATCCTTTTGGTGACAGGTGTAACAATCGGAATAAGCAATCAGCACCTCTCCTTTTTGTATATCGTCCGGAGATAGCGGCTCATCCAACCCCTCGATTTTTTTGATATAATCTTTTTTAACGGGTGCCTGTTCCGAAACCGGATCAGCACAGGAGAACAGGCCTAAACCAAAGGCGTAAACGAAGATCAGGCAGGCGAGTCGCTTAATTGGTTTCACGCTGTTGAAATATTGCTCAATTGCAGCAAAGCTATGGAATCTGTTGTCCAATATGTATATTATAGCGGATTATCGACTGCTTATTTATGACTATGCAAACCTTATCCAATTTTTGCTGCATTTTACTTGTACTATGTGGATACCTACCCTCCCATGCGCAAATACCCATTGCCGACAGGCTTAAGCAATTTGAATCATTTGGGCCAGGACCCAATGGTTTTCAGAATCAACTGGAAGAACAGTATAAGTTAAGAAAATCAGCCATCGCTGCAGGAAATGACTTTTTACTTGCCAGAACGTACTATAAGGAAATGCAAATCCGGGATGAACTCTATGAAGACAGTGCTTTTATTTCCAATAGCCTTTACATCGACAGTTTATTAAGAATAGCAAACAACCGCCCGGCACTTGAGCTGTGTATCCAACTCCTGAAAGCCCAACGAATTGAAGTGTTACACAAAAAATCAACAGCGTCAAAGAGAAAAATCAACCTGGCTAGTCCTGTTCCTATCCGGTGGCATCTCATGCCATATGACAGTCTGCATAGGGAAATAAAAGCAGCATTATACAGGGCCAAAATGCTTTCGGATAAATTGAGAAATATCCCAATAGAAGATTATTTGTGGCTGGCATCCGATCCCCTTTTTTCCTGGTTTAAACCCTCTCTTCCGTCTGTTGTGTATGGAGAAGGAATGTATCTGCTTCCATCCAGGATTTTTCAAAGCCTTTCAGATACCATCCCGATCTGGATAAGAACCAGGGAATTTCCTATTAATACAAAGCTGATTGCAGATAGTTCCAACTATGAAATGATAAGCTGGCATGAAGAATGGATGAAAGAGAACTGGTTCACAGAAGAAGAAAAACAGTTTCATGAACTCCAGCTGGCAAAGAATCTGTACTCCCATTATTCGCGCACCGATATTGCACGAGAGGCCTATATTGAATATATGGAAGCGCAGCTCGATAATCAGTATGCAAGTGTACGGGCATTCGCTGTCTTTCAATCTTTTCTACTCCACAACCAAAAAGGGAATGAATTAAATACCGGCTATAGCAAAAAACCCGATAGCAGTTATCGGGGTGAATACAGTAAAGCTGTGAAACTCTATTCGGACCATAAATTGTTGCTTGACAGTTTTGGATTGGCCAAAGGAATTATGTTGAAAGCACTCAACACAATTCAGCAGCCGGAATACTCAACACTTCAGAAGGAAATTTTTCAACCAGGGGAGACGATTTCTTTTACCGTCCGAAGCAGGAATATGGATTCATTATTTATCCGAATGCATAAAATTCCTGCAAGGACAAATGTGCCAAACAGTTCTGAGTTTGAATGGAACCGGTTTGTGGACAATGAGCCATTTAAAGATACCGTGTTCTATCTTGTCAATAAAAAGGATTACAATTTTCTTTCTCATGAGCTTTCAATAGGCGCTTTGCCTCCTGGAAATTATATCATGCTGCTTTCCGGTACCCGTTTCAGGAAAGGCATTCCGGTTGGAGAAGTATCTCAACTGCGCGTCACTAATCTGGCCCTGCTTCAAAACGATGATGTTGTATTTGTATTGAACCGGACAACGGGGCATCCAATTACCAATGCTTCACTATTGATTGAAGACAAAAAATCCCACTACAAAGTCAGCACAAATAAACAGGGAAGGGCCCGACTCCGG
>JAGKTB010000400.1:0-3141 GCA_018993145.1 Flavihumibacter sp. | reverse complement strand
TTGCAGCTTTTGAACTGATGGAGAAATTGCCCGGGGAACCACGCTTATATGAACAGGCCGATCTGGTCATCCACAATAACCAACCCTTTATTAGTGCTACCAGGTCGGAATTCGGCAACCGAAACAGCGTCTTTTTCTTCCCTCTGCAGGATGGCTGGCGCAAATATGAACAACCCAACCAGGAATTTGTACTGCTTACCTCTTTTAATAATATGCTTTACGGCATCATGGAATTTCGTGAACCTTATCAGGCGGGACAGGTTTCCACCTTCCGTTATTCCTATTTCCTTTACAAGTGGATCAATTCGGCATTTGAAAACATAGCCCGGCTTGATTTCACCGATCATAACGGAGTGGCACAATCGCCGTTGCAGAATCTGCGCTGGTATAAAAATCAGGGCAGACTGCAACTAGCTGCGCAACAAAGTAATGGTGCCAGTTTTTTATGGAATCTCACGCTTGAACGTTTTGATCAGAAACAGGAAATCGGGAACTCCGGACTGAACCAGATCGTGATTCCTTCTACGGCCGGTATCAATTTCACTTCTTACCGACAGATCAACGGAGCTTTTGACCGGCTGGATATTGTTCAAAATTATTTCTTCAATGGTCAGTCTTTACAGGCTGGCAAGGAGCATGTGTTTCAGGAAACCCTGGACGGCAGTTTTGATAATACCTATCTGTTTTATGCAGGCATGGGCAACGCATTGTATGGAATCCGTGCCAATCAATTGCGCAACCTGGATACAGATCAAACCATAAAAGAGTTGGCAGATGGATTGAGTTTCCAGGTTTCCAGCATTAAATCTGCTAACGGTAAGCTCTATGTGCTGATTGGAAAAGGCGATGCGGACTGTAAAAAACTGGGTGTATTTGATGGAACCAATTTTAAAGAATATACCTACTCCCTGCCCGCTGAACTGGATTCTTGTTCCCGCTTACTCGATGTGGAAGAGTTAAATGGCACGCTCTACTGCCTGCTGCTTAGTAACCGGCAACTGGCAGTGGTACAGCGATCGCTTTAAGAAATCCAGTTGTTTCGCATGGCGGCATTGATGGCACTTACCTTATTGTTCACCTGCAACTTTCGGTAAATATTTTCCAGGTGCTTGCGAACCGTTCCTTCGCTGATCTCCAAACTTGCCCCGATCTGCTTATACCCCAATCCGTCTTTTAATAATTCAAGTAATTCGATTTCTCTTGGAGTAAGGTTGCAGTCGGGTTGCTGATCGGATCGCTTTGGTTTGGAAGCTTCTGCAGTACGAATATAGTTCAGGGCTTTCAGCGCAATACTGGCCGACATGGCAGCTCCTCCAGCGATGGTTTGCTGAATGAATGAGATCAGTTCGGCTCCGGTTTCATCTTTCAGCAGGTATCCACTGGCGCCGGCTAATATCGATTGAAAGATTTTTTCATCATCATCAAAAGTGGTCAGCATGATGACTTTACATTGAGGATAACGTTCTGCTATATGCGCAGTAGTTTCAATACCATTGAGCTCGGGCATTTCAATGTCCATTAATACCAGGTCAACGGACTGACTTTCCATTTTTTCCAGTAGCTCGGCCCCATTGCCCGCTTCAATACAAACCTCAACAGTTGGATCCTGTGCCAGTTTCTGAACAATGGCAATTCTTGCCCGGGCATTGTCTTCTGCTATTGCAATTTTAATAGGCATAGTACAAATCTATTGATTCAATAAAGCATTCGTTCTACGCAAATCTGCGTACCAAGGTGAGCTCAATTACCAGCCTGGTCCCGTTTCCTTTTTCACTTTGGATCTCCAGGTTTCCATTGAGTTCCTTCACGCGTTCCCGCAGGTTCCGAAGGCCAGATCCCATACTCTCATTGCTTGTATCCATCCCCATTCCTGAATCACTTATGCTGGCTTCCAATAGACCATTTCCCGCTTCTAACTGAACAGTCACCAGGCTGGGACTGGCATGTTTTAGTGCATTGGTTACTCCTTCCTGGATGATACGAAATAAATGCGTTGCAATTTGATTGCCCAGCACCGGGTCAGGATCACCTGTAACAGGCAGTACTTTTACCAGCGCGATTTTTTTATAATAATCAATGAGTTTGGAATTAAAAGCAGACAGCTGCACTTCCGGATTGTTCATCAACCATACCGTTTTTCGCAATTCGGCAATTGTTTCATCCGTTAGCTGGCGAATATCCTGCAAGGGAACGGATGGAGTAGATCCTTCATCCGCCTGCTCAACTGAGGCCTTGATAAAAGTGAGATAAGAGCCGATATTATCATGCAGCTCGCGGGAAATCTGCATGCGCTGATCATTGAGTCGCGCCATCTCCTGGGCACCTGCTCTTAGTTTTTGTTGCTTGAAGTAGAGAAGTGCAATTATAATTCCCAATAACAGTAGTACACTCACTCCACCTAAAGCCAGGTTTCGGAATCGCAAACTGGCTTTGCTTTTTTCCAGGGCTGCGTCTTTCTGTGCCGACTGATACCTGGTTTCCAATTCGGCTGAAGCTTTGAGCATCTCATTTTCTGTAAAGCGATTTTTCTCTGCTTCATGAAGTCCCAGATAATATTGCATACTGTCTGCCCGCTGGAGTCCTCCATAAGCAATAGCAGTTTGGAGATAGATGCTGATAAGCTGCTCTGATAATCCGCCTGCTGCTGCAACGGGCAGCGCCTGTTTCAATTGTTCCAGCGCAGATTTAAATGATCCGGTTGCATTATAAGCAATGGCAAGCGTTGCTCTTGCGCTGGCCAGTTCTCCATCGAGTCCTATGGATTTACGCAGTTCGATACTTTGTTCCGCCAGGCGAATCGCTTCAGCAAACTCTTTTTTTCCAATGAAAATATTGCTCAGGTTATTGAGCGCGGCAGATTGCGCATAGATGTTTTTAGAGGCCCCGGCAATATCCTGCGCTTTGCGGTAATAAATCAATCCGTTTGGGGTGTCCTTTGTTTTCAGGTAGGTATTACCGATATTAACCAGCGTATTTGATAATTCGTAGGAACGGTTCAGTGATTCCAGCAACCCGGCGCTTTTGGTTTGGTAGTCGACGGCTTTGGCATAATTACCCATCGTGAAATACAACGCTCCGATATTCCCCTGCACCTGGGCAGATTCAAATACCTTGTTCTCTTTTTCAAAATAGGCCAGGGCC